>CACZNO010000026.1 GCA_902782505.1 uncultured Erysipelotrichaceae bacterium
TACAATAGAACGTACAAAGGAAGACGGAAGAGATGTTCAGATTATTACGGAAATACACGAAAGACGGATGGTGGGCTGCGATACTCGGTCCGCTTTTTGTTGTCATTGAAGTAATTTTCGAGGCGGCGATTCCTGCCATCATGGCGAAAATCATTGACGTGGGCATTCATGAACGCGGCGGTGATCTTCCGTTTATCCGGGAAATGGGACTGACCATGGTCTTACTGGCATGCGGTGCGGCGGTAACGGGTATTTTGGCGGGACTTTTCTCGACGATTTCCTCGGCGCGGTTTGTCCGCAACATCCGCAACGCGATGTTCGACAAGATCCAGACCTACGACTTTGCGAATATCGAACGCTTCCCGGTTTCGACGATCGTTATGCGCTTAACGACCGATATGCGCATGATGCGTATGGCGTATATCGCGATCGTCAGAATGCTGGTGCGTTCGCCGATCAACCTGATTGTCAGTTTCTATATGGTGTGGCGTATGAATAACCGTCTGGCATTGGTGTTCGCGGTGGCGATTCCGGTGCTGGCGACCGGGTTGTATATGATCATGAACAAGGCGCATCCGCGGTTTGTGGTCATGATGGAAAAGTACGACGCCATGAACAATACCCTGAAGGAAAACATCGAATCGGTGCGCGTCGTCAAGACGTTTGTGCGCGATGATTTCGAACAGGAAAAATTCGCGGAGAAATCCAAGAGCGTCATGGTCGCGCAGAGATTCGCGGAAGGGCTCGTCATTTTATCGCAGCCGTTTTTCGAACTGGTCATGTATTCGGTCATGATCGCAATTGCGTGGTTCGGCGGGCGTTTCATCATCAATGGATTCATGACGACCGGACAGTTTATGTCCTATCTTTCCTATGTCCGGGCGATCTTGTTCTCGTTAATGATGGTGTCCAGCGGGCTCATGCAGATCGTTATTGCGCAGGCGAGCGTTCGCCGTGCCAACGAAGTGCTGGATGAAACCAGTGATATTGACGACTCGAAGGCAGATCCGGATCTGGAAGTGGAAAACGGAGAGATCGAATTCGAGCACGTCTCGTTTAAATATACAAAAGACGCGAAGGTCAATGCCTTACAGGATGTCAATCTGAAGATCCGTTCGGGTGAAGTCATCGGGGTCATCGGGATGACCGGTTCCTCCAAGACGACGATGGTACAGCTGATTCCGCGGCTTTACGATACGACGGAAGGCACCGTACGGGTTGCCGGACATGACGTGAAGGACTACAAATTGAATAAACTGCGCAGCGCGGTATCGATGGTACTGCAGAAAAATACACTGTTCTCCGGAACCATTGAAGAGAATTTAAAGTGGGGAAATCCGGATGCGACGCATGAGGAAGTCGTCGAAGCGTGCAGGTGTGCGCAAGCGGATGATTTCATCCAGGCGATGCCGATGAAGTACGAAACCGATCTTGGACAGGGCGGTGTAAATGTCTCCGGCGGGCAGAAACAGCGCCTCTGTATTGCGCGTGCGTTATTGAAAAAACCGAAAATCATTATCTTGGACGATTCGACCAGCGCCGTCGACACGGATACGGACCGCCGGATCCAGGAAGCTTTGAAGGAACGCTTAGGGCATATGACAACGATCATCATCGCCCAGCGCGTGGCGTCGATTGAAAAAGCCGACCGTATCGTCATCATGAAGGACGGTATGATCAGCGATATCGGAAACCATGCGGAATTATTGGAACGCAATGAAATGTACCGCGACTTGTATGAGACGCAGACGGAAGGGATGGCGGAATAATGAGTGAACAGAGATACCGTCAGATCCGCACCGCCCGCGCCAACAACGTCGGCGGAACGATCGTACGGACCCTGAAATATCTGGCCAAAGGCAACGCTGTCAAACTGGTGATTACCGGTGTTTGTATCGTGCTTTCCTCATTGACCGGCGTCATCAGTTCGTACTTCTTCACACCGATCATCAACGATTACGTGGTACCGTTTATCGGACAGGAGAATCCGGATCTTTCGGGATTTGTAAGGATGTTAAGTATCATGGGCATAGTATATGCCTGCGGCGTTATCGCGTCCTATACGAACAAGAAACTGATTTCCGTCTTGTCGACGGGAATGCTGGACAGATTGCGCACGGATCTTTTCCGGAAGATGCAGCGCCTTCCGTTACGCTTCTTTGACACGCACACACACGGCGAAATGATGGTCTTCTATACCAATGATATCGACACGATGCGTCCGATGGTGGCGGATACTTTGCCGCAATTGTTGACGACGGTAATTACCCTGGTCGGTTGTTTCGTGATGATGGGAGTATTGAATTTCCGGTTGATGCTGCTGGTGTTCGGGATGATGGTGATCATGCTGCTGATTACGTTCTTTTTGGCGAAGGGATCCCGGAAGTACTTCTCGACCTTACAGCGCGGCGTCTCCAATATCAACGGCTATTCCGAGGAAATGTTCTCCGGTCAGAAGGTCATCAAGGTCTTCTGCCGCGAGGAAGAGACCAAACAGGGTTTCTATAAACTCTGCGACGATTTATACCGTGCCAGCGTAAGGACGAATGCCTACGCGTCGATTCTGTTCCCGGTGAACGGAAATCTGGCGTACGCGGCGTATGCGATGGTCGCGGTGGTCGGCGCTTCGTTCTGTATCGAAGGTTCCATGACGCTCGGTGTTCTGGCTTCCTTCTTACTGTATGTACGGCAGTTCACCGGTCCGGTCGGCACGCTTTCCCAACAGTTCAACGGATTCATGATGGCTTTGGCCGGCGCGGAGCGCGTCTTCAACCTGATGGATTCCGAGCCGGAACTGGATTACGGAATCATCGAATTGGTGAACGTGGAAAAAGAAGGGGATACCCTGAAAGAAACCGACCGCAAGACCCATCATTGGGCCTGGAAAGTTCCTTTGGAAACACCGAAATACATTGAATTGAAAGGCGATGTACGCTTACAGAAAGTCACGTTCGCGTATGAGGAAGGAAAAACGGTTCTGAAAGATGTCTCCCTGTATGCGAATGCGGGGCACAAGATCGCGTTTGTCGGATCGACCGGCGCCGGGAAGACGACGATCACGAACCTTTTGAACCGGTTCTACGATGTGGACGATGAAAAAGGTTTGATTACGCTGGACGGCATTCCGATCAAGGAAATCAAAAAAGACGATCTGCGCCGGTCCATCGGCATGGTCTTGCAGGACACCAACCTGTTTACGGGAACGGTCATGGACAATATCCGGTACGGGAAACTGGACGCAACGGACGAGGAATGCATTGCCGCTGCAAAACGCTGCAACGCCGATTCGTTTATCCGCCGGTTACCCAACGGGTATCAGACGATGTTGTCTTCCAACGGATCGAATCTATCTCAGGGACAGCGTCAATTATTGAATATCGCACGGGCCGCGGTTGCGGATCCGCCGGTCATGATCCTTGACGAGGCAACTTCCTCCATCGATACGCACACCGAAAAACTGATCGAGAAAGGCATGGACGAATTGATGAAAGGACGCACCACGTTTGTGATCGCGCACCGCTTGAGCACCGTCCGCAATGCCGACGCAATCATGGTGCTCGAACATGGGGAAATCATCGAACGCGGCACGCACGAGGAACTGCTGGAACAGAAAGGCCGGTATTATCAGCTGTATACCGGGAAAGCGGAACTGGAATAAAAAAGAAAACGGATTCCATCCATGACGGAATCCGTTTTTCAGTAATGCCGCAGAATTAATTGTCTTTGGAATGACGTTCGCCGATCTGGAAGTCTTCCTGATGCGCGAACATTTCCCGTACGGTGATTGGCTTGGAGCCGGTCAGTTTTTCAAAGTCGTCGGTCCAGGTGTTCATCTTTCCTTCACGGATCGCCTGGGCGAAGGTGACCATGCCGTCGGAAGAGAACGGAGCTTCGGAGCCTTTTAAGAAGACGCCGTCCGTGGTGCGCGGAACACCCATCGCGTCAAAGATCTGGTAGTTTTCTTCGTCGGTGACGAATTTGTACGTTACATGATTGCCGGTTTCTTCGTTGCCGATTTCGCAGAACTTCGAAATTGTCATGAGTTCGGGACCGTTGATGTCCAGCGTCGCATGATCGTAGGCCGGTTCAAATGCGCGGTGCAATGCGTACGCAACCGCCTTCGCGCAGTCTTTGCGGGAAATGTACGCCATTAAGCCGTCGCCCTGGGAGTTGGTTAACGGACCGCCCATGCGGACATACGTGAAATAGTTTGTGATCATGGCTTCCGCATACTGGGAATTGCGCAGGAAGATGTAGTCAAGACCCTGGGACTGAATGTAGCGTTCCGTGTAGATGTGGTCTTTCTTTTCGACGGAGGGATTGGTTTCGTCTCCCGCGTTGACTAAGGACGTATAGATGATCTTCTTGACGCCGGCAGCTTTCGCCGCGTCTACGCAGTTTTTGTGCGCATTCTGACGTTTCGGACCGACAAACGGCATGGAGATCAACGCCAGCGCGTCCGCGCCTTTGAACGCTTCGATGAGTCCTTCCGGATTGTTGAAGTTCGTGATGTGGGTTTCCACGCCCAGATCCTTGTACTTCTTCAGGGAAGCGGGATTGTAACCGCAGAAGATCAGATTCTCTTTGGGTTCCAAAGTCAGTAAAACGTTTGCCGCATAGCCGCCTAAGTTTCCGTCTACGCCGGTAAGTAACAGTTTAGCCATAAAATGACACCTCTTTCTCTATAGGCACATTATAAAACAGAATATGTCCCGATAGGAAATATTTATGAATGTCCGCATGAAATCAAGGATGTCGGGGAAGCTTCTTGTCGCGGCTTGGCGGGATTGGTACAATAATTTCAGGAGATGAACGCATATGATACAATCCGAAATACGCACTTTCAAACACGAAGACGGAACGTTTGTGAAAGCCCAGAAAGTTACCTGGGATTCCTGGAAAGATCTGCAGTTTTATCATCCGTCCTACAATAAGGCCGGGTTTGACCGCTTGGCCGCTCTTTACCGCGATTATACGGTGCCCAAATACCGTAAAGTCTTCGGACAGGTCATTTTGTATACTTTGCCGGAAGGATGGAAGCTTCCGTATCTTTCTTCCGCGACGCCGAAAGGGGAAATCTATGACAGTCTGACAAGGCTGACGGTATTGTTCGAGGAAAATATCCGGATCCGCAAAGGCAAATTGACGTTCAAAACACCGGAAGCCGAAAAAGTATACCGCGATCTGGAAAAACAGGGATGTCTGGTATGCGTCAAGGGAGACCGGCAGAGAATCGATCTTCTTCCGGTCGGAAAGACGGAAGGTTTTCTGTCGGAAGCTTTGGAAAAGGCGAAGATGGTTTGCGACGCGGGATTCTTCACGATGGACCGTTTTGATTTACGTACCGCGTACGATTTCAGCGGCGTGCCGGTTGGGCTTTGCGTGAAAGACGGCAAGATCCTTCATCCGCCGTTATTCGGAAGAGAGGTTCTTTTGAAAGAAAAAGGAAAACCGGTCCGGATCGGGAAAGCACGTCTGGAAGATCTGACCGTGAAAATCGACGGACGGGTATTCCGTCATGGGGAAAACAGCGAGTTCTGTACCCGCCCGGAAAAAAAGAAAACGCCTAAAGGCGGAATAGATCTGGTGATTGTGAATAACCGGATGGTTTCCAAAATCCAAGGCGGAGAATCCGGAATTCCTTCAGGAGGTTTTACGGTCCATTTGCCGTATGATCCGGGAGAATTCGCCTCCTATGACGTGACTTACGAGGGACTGGAAAATGTTGAATTTGCGATCCAGGCCGGGAATTCCGCCGTGATCAACGGAAAGGAAATCACGGAATTCCGCTCGCCGTTTTATGACTATAAGAAGCCCTGGAAGACTGCGTATCCGCCGGTGTTTTATCTGTTGGATTATGAAAAAGACCGTGCGCCGCGCATGATTCTCGGAAGCGACGCGAAGGATCGTCCGGTTCTGGTGTGGATCGAAGGGGAAGGAAAATTCCACGATCAAGACGCAAAAGAGAGTGCGGGCGCGTCGTTAAGGGAAAGCGCGCGGATCGCCAAAGCGTGCGGAATCGTCAACGGCGTGCATCTGGACGGCGGAGGCTCCGCGGAAATCCTTCTGAAAGGAAAGCGGGAACTGCGGTTAAGCGACCGGGATCCGGATACGTACGAAGAAACAGAGCGGGCAATTCCGCTGGGATTATGGATTCCGTAAAATCTGCGTATAATATATACGCGAAAGGGGTAGAACTATGCCGATAGCTTGTATCACCGGTGCCAGTTCGGGGATCGGAAAAGAGTTCGCGCGCAGACTGGATGAGGAAGGTTACAAACTGATCCTGGCGGCGCGCAGTGAAGATAAACTGAAAGAAGTACAGAAGAATTGTAAAAACGAATGCCGGATCATCACGGCGGATCTTTCCAAGCGGGATGAATGTGTAAAATTGGGCGATCTTCTCGCAAAGGAAGAACTGGACGTGTTTATCAACAACGCCGGATTCGGATGTGTGGAGGACTTTGACAAAAGCGATCTGGACAACGATCTTAAGATGATCGATGTCAATGTGACCGCGATGCAGATTCTGTTCCGGAAAGTATTGCCGGGTTTCGTCGAAAGAGACCGCGGGATGATTTTAAATGTCGCGTCCAGTGCAGGATTACTGTACGGGGGACCGTATATGGCGACCTATTACGCGACCAAGGCCTATGTGACCAGTCTGACTTCGGCGGTGTACCAGGAATTACAGAGCCGTCATTCGCATGTGAAGCTCAGCATGTTATGTCCGGGACCGGTCGATACGAATTTCAACAATGTCGCCAACGCGAAATTTGCGCTCAGCGGCATCACGCCGGAATATTGTGTGGATTATGCCCTGAAGGGGATGAAGAAAGGAAAACTGACGATTGTGCCGAATACCGTGGTCCGCACGGGTGTGACCTTCGGGAAGTTTTTGCCGCGTAAAGCGCAGCTGGCAATCGTGCAGCACCAACAGTCCAAAAAGAGGTAGTTTATGCCGGGATTAGGGACCATTATCAACGTCGCCGCAATCATTGCGGGCGGTTTGGCGGGAATACTTTTCGGCAACAAACTCAAGGAACATTTTCGGGAAACACTGATTCACGGCATCGGCGTCGCGACGCTGTTTTTAGGCGCGGGCGGCGTGATGCGGCAGATGCTGGTCCTGAAAGACGGAACGCTGGAAACACAGGGTACGATGATGCTGATCGTATGCCTGGCGCTCGGCGCGGTATGCGGGGAAGCTCTTCAGATCGAGGAACATATCGAACAATTCGGCGAATGGCTGAAGAAAAAGACCGGGAACGCGAAGGACGCGGGATTTGTGCACGCGTTTTTGACGGCGTCTTTGACAGTCTGTATCGGAGCGATGGCGGTGGTGGGATCGGTCGAAGACGGCATCCGGTTTGATCCGTCGATTCTGGAAGCCAAGGCCATCCTGGACTTTATCATCGTCATGGTTATGGCCGCATCCATGGGAAAAGGATGCCTTTTCTCGTTTGTGCCGGTCGGGATTTTTCAGGGCACGATCACGCTTCGGGCGTTTTTCATCGGTACCGGCGTCTCTCCGGAGGCGCTCAACCGGATCTCGTATGTCGGGAACGCGCTGATTTTCTGCGTCGGAACCAATCTTGTCTGGGGACGCAGAATTCGGGTCGGAAACCTTCTGCCGTCGCTAATATTCGCGATACTTTGGGGCTTGTTGCCGTTAGGGTAATGGGAATCCCGCGCGGACTATGATAAAATAAATAACGGAGAATCGAGGAAACAATAATGAACTATCAAATGCTAGATGAATTCTTCCAGGGACACAGCACCCATGCGTACGAACTGTTCGGGGCGCATGTGGCGGACAACGGCGTAACTTTTACCGTGTATGCACCGGAAGCGCGCAGCGTGCAGGTCGAAGGAGACTTTAACGGATGGGACGGAAACCGGAACTGGCTGACAAAAATCGATTATCGCGGCGTATGGGAAGGGTTTGTCCCGGAAGCCAGAGAATACCAGCTATATAAACTTCTGATTGAAACGAAAGACGGACAATGGGTCGAAAAAGCCGATCCGTACGGACGCTACGGCGAACTTCGCCCGCGTTTCAGCTCCATCATCGTCGACGGGTTCAAGTTCCCCTGGACCGACAAGAGATGGTGCGATCACCGTTCGCTGAACTATGACAAGCCGGTGAATATTTACGAAGTGCACGCCGGCGGATGGAAGAAAGACCAGTTCGGAAACTGGTATACCTACAACCAGCTGACCAAAGAACTGATTCCGTATGTCAAGGAAAAAGGATATACGCACATTGAGTTCATGCCCCTGATGAATCATCCGTTCGACGGTTCCTGGGGATACCAGATCGCGGGATTCTATGCCCTGACATCGAAATACGGGACGGTATACGAGTTCCAGAATTTCGTCAACGAGGCGCATAAAGCCGGCATCGGTGTCATCATGGATTTCGTGGCGGTGCATTTTGCGTCGGATTCGTACGGATTATGCGCGTTTGACGGTTCCAAAGTATATGAATACCAGAATGAAAATGAAAAGAGCCAGTGGGGAAGTTTCAACTTCGACCTGGGAAAGGATCCGGTGCGCAGCTTCTTAATGTCCGCGGCGAATTACTGGGTCAACCAGTACCATCTGGACGGCTTGCGCATGGACGCGGTTTCCAACATGATTTTCTGGGACGGCAACAAGAACCGCGGCGAAAACAACGGCGCGCTGGAATTCATCCGCCGGTTCAACGGGAAACTCGCGTACGAACATCCGGGACTGATGCTGATTGCGGAAGATTCGAGCGATTATCCGAAGGTTACCGCGGATACTGCGGACGGCGGCTTGGGCTTCCATTACAAGTGGGATCTGGGCTGGATGAACGATACGCTTTCCTACTACAAGAAAGATCCGATTTTCCGGAAGTATCATCACAACTCCCTGACCTTCTCGATGATGTATTACTGGAGCGAGAGGTTTATGCTGCCGTTGTCGCACGATGAAGTCGTACACGGCAAGGGAACCATCATCAACAAGATGTGGGGTCTCTACGGGGAAAAGTTTGCCCAGTGCAAGAACCTTTACACCTACATGATGACCCATCCGGGAAAGAAACTGAATTTCATGGGCAATGAGATCGGCCATTTCCGTGAGTTTGATGAAATGAAACAGCTGGACTGGTTCCTGTTGGATTATCCGACGCACCAGACCTTTGAACGGGCGATCACCGATCTGAACCGCATCTATCTGGCGCATCCGGCGTTCTGGAAGTACGATTACGATCTGAAGGGGTTCCATTGGATCAACGCGGATGACGCAAGTGCGAGTGTTTATTCCTATTACCGGGAAGACGAGCACGATTGTTTCGTCGTGTTATTGAATATGACGCCGAACGGTTATGAACAGTTCTCCATCGGAGTTCCCTACAAGGGCACCTATGAAGAGATATTTAATTCGGAAAAATCCATCTACGGCGGGCAGGATATGGTAAACTATACTCCGGTTACTTCTTTTGAAGGCTCTTACCGGGAATTCAAACAGATGATTACCGTACGTCTGGCACCGTTTGCCGGCATCATCTTCCACGTGAAAAAACCGCGTGTAAGAAAACACAAAACTGAAGAATAGTATTGGGGGTTTATATGTTCAGCAATAAAGAAGACTTTAAGGCCGCGTTCCGCGAAAAAATGGAAGAACGTTACGGGCGCAGCGTAGAGCGTTCCATCGTGATGGAACAATACTTCGTCTTAGCCTGGATGATCCGTAACTATGTAGGCGGAAACTGGAGAGGAACGAAGGAAGCCGTTGCGAAATCCGGCGGGAAACAGCTCTATTATTTCTCCATGGAATTCTTATTGGGGAAAATGCTGAAGAACAATCTGAAGAATCTCGGCGTTTACGATACCGTACGCGAAGGTTTGGAAGAGATGAACATTTCGCTGGAGAATATCGAGAAATTTGAACCGGACGCCGGTTTGGGCAACGGAGGTCTGGGAAGACTGGCTGCGTGCTTCATGGATTCCATCGCTTCGATGAATTTGCCGGGGCACGGCAACTGCATCCGTTACGAATACGGATTGTTCCGTCAGCGCATCGTCGACAACAAACAGGTCGAAGCGCCGGATACCTGGCTGAAATACGGCAACCCGTGGGAAATCCGCAAACCGCAGCACGCGGTGGACGTAAAGTTCTACGGGACCCTGGATATGCACTACGAAGAAGGGCACATGTTCACCAGACTGGTCAATCCGCAGATCGTAAGGGCCGTACCGTATGATGTGCCGATGATCGGAAAGGATACACCGGTGACGAATACCCTGCGTTTATGGAGCGCGGAATGTTCGGAAGAAGCCGACACGAAGGACTTCATCAAATACATCACCAGCGTTTCGGAAATCTGCCAGAACGTCTATCCGGACGATTCGACAGAACACGGAAAGCTTTTGCGTATGAAACAGGAATACTTCTTTGTTTCCGCGGGCGTACAGACCGCGCTGAAGTCCCATCTGGAAGTCTACGGCACGCTGGATAATCTGCCGGATAAGGTCGTGTTCCAGCTCAATGACACACATCCGACGATGATCATTCCGGAATTGATGCGCATCCTTCTGGACGATTACGAATACGACTGGGATGACGCATGGGATATCGTGACCCGTTCCGTGGCGTATACGAACCATACCGTCATGGCGGAAGCGCTGGAAACCTGGCCGGAATCCTATTTCCAGCTGCTGGTTCCGCGTATTTATACCCTGATTCAGGAAATTGACCGCCGGTTCCGCCGTCAGGTCAACGATCAGTTCCATGACCCGGATCTGACCGAACGTGTTGCGATCATCCGCGACGGAAGAGTCCATATGGCAAACCTCGACGTGATCACCGCGTTCTCGGTCAACGGCGTTGCGGCGCTGCACACTTCGATCCTGAAAAAGGACGTTTTCCGTGATTTCCAGCGGATTTTCCCGGAAAAATTCAACAACAAGACCAACGGCGTCACGCATCGCCGCTGGCTCATGTACTCGAATCCGGAACTGACAAAACTTCTGGAAGATACGATCGGAACAGCGTGGGAACGTCATCCGGAATGTTTGGCGGACCTGATGGAATACGTGGATGACCCGGCGGTTCAAAAGCGTTTCGAAGAAGTCAAGATGGAAAGAAAACGCAAACTGGCGAAGTTCATCAAGGAAGAAACGCTGATCGACGTGAATCCGGATACGATTTTCGACGCGATCGCAAAACGTTTGCACGCCTATAAGCGCCAGTTCCTGGATCTGATGCACATTATATATTTATACCAGAGGCTCAAGAGCGATCCCTCTTTCACCATGTACCCGCATACCTATATTTTCGCGGCGAAGGCGGCTCCGGCTTATACGTACGCTAAGGAAGTCATTGAACTGATCAATTGCGTGGCGAACGTCATCAACAGCGATCCGGATGTCTGGAAATACATGCGCGTCGTGTTCATTCCGAACTATTCCGTATCGGTATCCGAATTGCTGATGAACGCAGCCGATGTCTCCGAACAGATTTCGACAGCCGGCAAGGAAGCCAGCGGCACCGGCAACATGAAATACATGATGAACGGCGCGATCACGTTAGGTACCTACGACGGCGCAAACGTGGAAATCGACGCGGCAGTCGGCAGCGAGAACGACGTCATCTTCGGCATGCGTGTGGAAGATATCGACGAACTCAAATACCGGGGCTACAACGCACGGGAATACTACGAAAAAGATCCGCGCATCAAGGCGGTCATGGATTCCCTGATCGACGGCACCTGGCATCCCAACAAGGACGAATTCAAACACATTTACAGCGAAATTATGTACGGCAACGATCCGTACTTCCACTTCGCGGATTTCGACGCGTACGTGAAAGCGCAGGAAAAGATCACGGAATTCTATGAAGACCGTGAAAGATGGAACCGCAGCTGTCTTGTGAATATCGCCAAGTCCGGATATTTCTCCAGCGACCGCACGATCGCGGATTACGCGAGAGAAATCTGGCACATTCAACCCATTGAAGGAATCAAAACATGCGAAAAGAAGAAATGATGGAAGCGTATCTGGACTCCTATGAAAGAATCTCCGTGTATCTGCACGAAGCGTTCTATCAGGGAAGGTCCGACGCGTTCCGTCTGGTCGGTCCGGATGGAAACTATGAACTTCTCAAGATCGAGGGAATTACCCGGTCCGGGAAGTCCTACGCGAAGTATACTCTGCGCGCTCCCGAATCCGTGGAGATCGGGAAAGAGTATTTCATTGTGGCCGACTATGCCCTAAGGTGTCCGCTGCGGTTCGGGTATATCGTCCGTACGGAACGGTTTGACGAAGAGTTTTACTATGACGGCGACGATCTCGGAGCGATTTATCATAACGGGATTTTGCGTCTGGCGTTATGGGCTCCGACAGCTTCGGAAGTCAAAGTCAAACTGACCAACGGGGAAGATTCTTCGGTTATTTCCATGAACCGTCATGAAAAAGGCGTCTGGAGAGGTTCTCTTCAGGGCAACTATGACGGGTATGAATATGTATATCTGGTAAAAGTAAACGGAGGCTGGGCCGAAACCGTGGATCCTTACGCGAAAAGCGCCAACGCGAATAAGCGCAAGGGGTATATCCTCGAGGAAGATACCTGGAATTTTGATTCCGGGAAGGCGACATTGCCGCCGTTTTCTTCGTATACCGACGCCATCGTGTACGAGACGTCGGTGCGGGATTTCACCAAACAGTTTTCCGATCCGGCAGCCGGACGTTTTGCGGGCATGACGAAAGAAGGCCTTACGACCTCTTCCGGAAAACCGGCGGGCTTTGACTATCTGAAAAACCTCGGCGTTACGCATGTGCAGCTGATGCCGGTGATGGAGTTTACTTCGGTAGACGAGGAGCACGTGGATGCCTACTACAACTGGGGATATGACCCGGGGCATTATTTCATGCCGGAAGGTTCCTATGCGATGAATCCCAACGATCCGTATTCGAGGGTGCGGGAGATGCAGGAGATGGTCCGTGCTTTCCATAAAGCCGGGATCCGGGTCGTCATGGACGTGGTCTACAATCATATGCGCGAACGGGTAGGGGCGGACTTTGAAAAAATCGTTCCGAACTATTATTTCCGCCTTTCGAAATCCGGCGCGCCGTCCAACGGTTCCTTCTGCGGAAACGACATGGACTCCACCCGGAAAATGACCCGCAAGATGATTCTGGATTCCCTGAAACTCTGGACCAAGGGGTACGGCGTGGACGGGTTCCGTTTCGATCTGATGGGCATTCTGGACATTGAAACGATGAACGAAGCTCAAAAGCTCGTGCATGAAATCGATCCTTCCGCCATTCTGTACGGGGAAGGATGGAATATGCCGACGTTATTGCACGATGAAGACAAGGCGATGATCGCGAACCAGGACAAGATGGACCGGATCGGGCATTTCAACGATTTCTTCCGCAATACCGTCAAAGGCGGCGATGAGAACTGGGTTCTCGGATTCGCAACGGGTGATCTTTCCCGCATCACGGATATTCCTGCCTGCATGACCGGAAGCTGTCTTTCCCTTTACGGGGACCACAAGATGTTTGATTCGCCGGAAAAGACCGTCAATTACGTGGAATGCCACGACGGACCGACGGTGTGGGATAAGATGAA
>CACZNO010000027.1 GCA_902782505.1 uncultured Erysipelotrichaceae bacterium
CAAGCATGCCTTAGAAAACCATCTCCCGGTTGTCGCGCTGGAAAGCACGATCCTGAGCCACGGAATGCCGTATCCGGAAAATCTGGCCTTTGCGGCGGAAGTAGAAAAAGTCGTCCGTGCGGAAGGTGCCGTACCGGCGACCTGCGCCATTCTGAACGGCCGCGTCAAAGTGGGCGTGACGCCGGAAGAACTCGAAGTCTTATGCCGTGCGGATCATATCGGGAAAGTATCCCGCCGTGATTTCGCCATCTACATCGCAGAAAAGAAAAACGGCGCAACCACCGTCGCGACAACGATGATGATTGCGGCAATGGCCGGCATCAAAGTCTTCGCAACCGGCGGCATCGGCGGCGTACACCGTCACGGGGAAGTCACGATGGACATCTCCGCGGACCTTCAGGAACTCGCGAATACGCCGGTCATGGTCGTATGCGCCGGCGCCAAACAGATTCTCGATATCGGAAGAACTCTGGAATATCTGGAAACAATGGGCGTTCCGGTTATCGGAAACGGAACCGATGATTTCCCGGCGTTCTTCTGCCGCAAGAGCGGTTATAAACTGGATTATGCGGCGAAAGACGAAGAGGAAATCGCGAAAATTGCCTACACCAAGTGGGATCTCGGCTTAAAAGGCGGCGTCTTAGTCGGAAATCCGATTCCGGAAGAATACGGCATGGACAACGTCTATATGGAGGGCGTCATTGAAGAAGCTTTAAAAGCCGCGGACGAAAAAGGCGTACGCGGAAAAGACATCACCCCGTTCTTACTGGCGAAAGTCAAGGAACTGACCGGCGACGCGTCCTTCAACGCGAATGTGAAGCTTGCGCTCAACAACGCGAAAGCCGCGGCAAAAATCGCGTCCTTCCTGTCGAAAGCGGAAAACTAGCCGCCTGACCATTGCATAAACCTGCATAATTGCGTATGTTAAACTGTAAGGAGGAATACGTATGCCGAAACCGTTGACCAGCCAATTACCGAAACCTTTGCCGCAGAAAGGCACCGTCAAACCCGGAACTCCCGCAAAACCGCTTCCGGCCGATCCGACGAAAAAACCCGCAGGCAAAGGCGGCGGCGGACACTTCTAAACCACGGAATACAAAAACAGCGAAGAATCATATCTTCGCTGTTTTCTTTCTTTTACTTTTTCGGAATTTCCTTCCAGTCCAGCTGATTCAGGATATCATCGTCAGGCGCGTTTCCGGATATTCCGTACACATCCCCATAGGCATCTTGGTACACGTGATCCGCCGCTGTCGAGACCTCCGCATAAGAACCATCGGTTTCCTGATAGGAATCCACCCCGCGGACTGCCTCGGAATAGGATTCGCTGATCCGGGAATCAGAATCCATCTTTTTCTTCCAGGAATCCATCAAGCCCGCGGAAGCCTGTGCCGCGTTACGGGAGATCATCCGGGAAGTTTCCATCTGCATTCTCTGTAACTCGAGTTGTTTCTGACGGACCAAAGCCTGGTTTTGCGAGGCTTCTTCGCGGATCGCCTGCAGTTTCCCGCGGATCGCGTCCGTCTCATACCGGGCTAAGGAAGGATCCGGACGGATACTTGAGACAAACCTCGCGAACACCGCGGAAGCCTCCGCCTCTTTTTCCGCGAAACACATACAATAATACGTCCGCTCCGCGCCGTAAAGCACGTGGTCCACCCGCTTGCCGTACTCTTTCGCGTGTCCGAACGGAACCGGCCCTTCTTCCCGCGGTTCTTCTCTCACGGGCGCCGGTTCTTCCTTCACGGAAGCTTCTTTCCGGTCCCGCAGCATCTTGCCGAGCAGGCCGCCTTTCATCCAGTCGCCGGCAGTCATTTTTTCTTTACCGCTGAAAACGGCAGACGCGGTCTTTCGGAATTCGGACGCGGACGGGAGTTCCTTTCCGGTGGATTTCTCAATGGCGCCCCTGATGTTTTCCATAGCTTTTCCGGCTTTTGCGGAGAGATCGTTCAGAAATGCCGGACCGTACACCAGTTCCGCGCCTTCATAATCACAACCCGCCAAAATGATCACCGGATGATTATTCAGAGTACCGGTGTACTTATACAATACCGGTTCCGCGATCCGGCTTACCGGCTGTCCGGTCATCTCCAGGAACGCTCCGTATTGACGGATGTTGCGATCCAGAAGCGCTTGGGCATTTTCCGGGTGATTCGATAATATGCTGGGCAGTTTCCCTGTTGATTTAAGCGTCAAAGAGATCCCGGAAGTCTTCTCCGCGAAATTCCGCACGAAACTCTCGGGATCCGCAAATTTCTGATAACCGTTTTCGGTATGATTGCGAACCAGTGTGCGGATCGTCGTCAGGAATATATTCCGGATATCGTGATAGATCTCTCTGGAAGAGGACTGCATGTAGACGGTATGATCCGAAGAAACAGCGTCAATGCACGCGGTACACGGAACCATCTCCGACTGCCACGTGCGGGAAATGACCGCGCTTAACTCGTAATCGGCCGGAATCACCGCAGACGCGGCCGTCTGACCCTCCGGTGTGATAAAAGATCTTTCCTTTGTTACCTTCTCTCCTTCATAGGATATGCGGATGCTGGCCTTACAATGCGGGCATTGCGTGATTTCCGTGTTTTCGTACGCGTTCAGCGCGCCTCCGCATTGCGGACAGATGTAGGCGTTTAGTCGCATGATTTCTCCTTACTCTGTGTCTTTTGTCGGTTCTTTTTTGTTTTTGCGCTTTCTCCAAAGATTGGTCACGGGCTTTCTTAATACCAGCGCCAGGATCACCAGAATTACAATCAGCGGCAGCGCGTAGATCAGCCATACGATAAAGCTTTCGGTGTTGTCGAGGAAGGTGCTCCAGGAACCGCTGAACGCGTTGCCCAGACGCTGCACAAACGAGGTCTCAGAGTACGTCTGTACCTCTCTTAACGTCAGGGTAATCGTGGAATACCGTACATCCGCGTCCATATGGTTTTTGTACTGGTTCAATTTGGTCAGGCGCAGCTCGACTTCACTGAGACGCTGTTCCAAAAGAATAATATCTTCCAGCGTCGATGCCGTTTCCAGCAGTTCCAACAACCGTGCGTGCTGGGTATTCAGCGCGGCGATTTCCAGTTCGTTATTGTTGTAGGCTTCCGTGATGTTGTCGACATTCGTGGAAATCTCCTGCACGCTGCCGGAACTGTTCCGCAGGGCGTTCAGGAAATCGTCAAAGTGTTCCGCCGGCACCCGCAAGACCAGATACAGCGTTCTTCTGCCGGATCCGCCGCTGGATTCATCGGTGCTCTGCGTTACAGCCTTGTATTGCCGGGTGAGATCCGTCAATTCCGCACTGGTCTTGTCATAGTCCTTTGTTTCCAGAAACACGGAACCCGTATATACTAATTTTTCCTCGCCCGGCTCCCCCGTATCGTAACCGCCGTCTTTTTCATAATCCGGCGCATAGTTGCTGGGGGCCGGATTGATTCCCGGTTCGTAATAGTCTTCAGATTTTTTGCCTCCTGAGCATCCGCTTATAAGAAGCAGGCACATTAAGATTGCCAATATTTTTTTCATCACGTAATTCCTCCGTTTATTCATTTGCGTTCCATTTCCGCATGAAATTCTTGTTCATTCCGTCCACGATGAGCGATTCCCCGTCTTCGTCGATCAGACGGTACACCCATAAGTTTTCCGTCTCATAGGAATGCGTTGAACTCGGTCCGGTCTGGATCTTGATATACATCTTCGTACCGTCCCCGATCTTCGCCAGCACTTCCGAGCCGTGTTCTTCAAAGGTATACGGAAGCGTGTATTCCGCCCAATCGGCGCTCATGGTACTGGCAATCAAAAGGTTGACCGTCCCGTCTTCCGAGAACACCATGTACGACATACAGACATAGTATCCTTCGTCTTCGCGGAACATATGCCACTCGTGCTCCCATTCACCGACGATCGTTTCCTTGAAACTGCGGTGATACAGCGGTTTGATGTTCGTCAAATCGAAGGCCACGGAACTCGGAGTAAACTCCTTGGTTCCGTACGCGTCTTTCCCTATATGGTCCTGCAGGAGCAGTTTTTCATCCTGGTACACCGTGAAAGCGTCGATATTACTCCACATGAGCGATGTATTGTCGTAGAACGTCGTACCCTGTCCGTGATACCGGTAATCGTTTCCTGATTTTTCCCAATACAGCAATACGAAGATTTTCCCGTTGGTCCAATACCCGGTGCCATCCTCAAAGAATTCGTACCATTGCTGGCCGTCGCTCCATTGTCCGAGGATGCTGTACTCTATGACCGGTACCGGTTCCGGTCCGGGGGTCGGTTCCGGTCCGGGCGTCGGTCCCGGCCAGGGCTCCGGCCCCGGCGTCGGATCCACATGCGGAGGCAGGGATCCCTGACCGTGCAGCATCGTCTTAAACGGACCTAACGTCATGATGACCATCATCGACGCCGCCGCGTAGAACATGATATTCCGGAAAAATCTCTTCGTTTTTGTCACAGAAGATACAGGAAAACTCCCCGGTTCCGTGAATTCGGGACCCGGAGCGGTTTCTTCCGGCGCCGGTTCCTCCCGCGGAAGAAAATCCTCTTCCAAAAGCGGTCGGTCCTCTTCCCCTACATAGGGAAACTCTTCCGGCGGCAGATGAAATTCACTGTTTCTGCTGTCGGTTTGATTCATGAGATTTTCCTCCGGTTAGTCCTGATGTACATCCAGCTGCGGGAACGGAACTTCCACGCCCGCGTTACGCATGCTTAAGAACAGTTCCCGGTTCAGAATTCTTCCGCCGGAATAGATGTTCTTATCATCAACTTCGACGACGAATTTCAGCACTACGGACGAATCCGCCAGCTGATCCACGCCGAGGTATACCGGTTTGGACAACATCACATCCGTATGACGCGCGTAGATATCTTCCATCATCTTCGGGATCTTCAGCTCCAGCGCTTCCAGATCAGTCGCATACGGAATTCCGATCACGCTGACCGCACGGCTGGAATGATCCGAACGGTTCAGAATGTTGGTCATTGCGGAATTGTTGACGATCTTGACGTTTCCTCCCGCATCTTCCAGGCAGGTCGTACGGATCCCGATGCTGGTGACTTTACCGCGGAATCCTCCGACTTCAATGTAGTCACCGATATTGTACTGATTCTCGAAAATCATGAAGATTCCGGTTACCATATCCGCAATTAAGCTGTTGGCGCCGAACCCGACAACCAGGGCGACAATTCCCAAGCCTGCGACGATCGTTCCGACATCCGCGCCGAGGATCGATAATCCCCAGCACAGGATCAGCACGGCCGTAATGTAGCGGATCGCGTTGCCGGCGATGCTCAAGACGGTTCCGAAGCGCTTGTTGTTCGTCTTGATCAGACTCAGAATCAACAGAACCAGATTTTCAATCACCAGTACGATTGCGGCCATCAAAATCACCCGCAGGATTGCGCTGAAGCTCACTTTCAGGTTCGCAAACGCATTTCCGAACGAGGAAAATACTTTGGTCGCCAATCCCAGGCCGATCAGCGCTGCGCACAAAACCAAATAAATCACGATTTTTTTGATGACTTTTCCTGTATCAAAACTCTTCATGGGGTCCTCCTCCTTTGTATACATTAGGATGATTCGTTATCTCTATACATTTTTTATCATAACATGATTCCCGCCATAGAAAAAAGACCCTTCGCCCTATTGCGAAGAGTCCTGTCTGTTACAGTTTTTTCAGCGCTTCAAGCACTTCCTTAGCCGGAGCGTTTGTCCGTCCGCTGACGGTCTTCGGCGAACCTCCTCCGTTGACCGGCAGAGATTTCTTCAGTTCGTCCAGATACGCTCTGGCATTCCCTGCAGGAGAGATCAGCGAAATCGCACATTTTCCGTCACCTTCCACCATCAGAACTTTTTCCTTGTCCTTATTGGATAACAGGATGGAAAGATCGCGTAATCCCGCTTCGAATTCCGGACCGAGTACGATTACTTTTTCTTCCGAGGCATAGATTTCTTCTGCCTTGTACGCAATCAGTTTTTTGCGCGCTTCCTCGAGTTCCTTCTTCAGTTCCCGGTTGGAATCCGCAAGACGTTTCGCCGCCGCTGCGACTTCGTGTTTCTTCGCGTTCATTGCCGCGGAAGCTTCCTTCACCGATTCGTAGAGTTCTTTCAAGCGGTCATCCGCCGCGTAATTGCACGCGATGAAGAGTCTTGTGCCGCGCGACGTCTTTTCGGAATCCAGAATCACGAAGCTTCCGATTTCCGAGGTACGGTTTACGTGCAGGGTGCCGCAGGGCTGTGCGTTCAGATCACCGAACTTGATGATACGCACTTCCTCGAG
>CACZNO010000028.1 GCA_902782505.1 uncultured Erysipelotrichaceae bacterium
AGGCGAAAATTGCCGCGGTGAATAAAGCTTCTACGACTCCCGCAACCAGAAGATGCGGAATCATCATGGCCGGAATTGCGACCGAAAGATCATACGGGCAATAAAGTGCGTTTCCAAGCGCGTCCTTGAACAACATCGGCTGAATTCCAAATTCAACAGACGCACAAAGCGCCGCAGCATTCAAACCGACGTACGAACCGATTGCCGCAGCGATGATCGGCAGTCCGCCCTTTGTCTGATCCGTATTGTTTCCAAGTTTCAGGATCAGTTTATAGACCGCGTATCCCAGATACGGAAGCACGAACGCCATATTGAAGCAATTCGCTCCAAACGCCAGGATCCCGCCGTCTCCGAACAATACCGCCTGGATCAATAAAGCCACCGATACTGCCAGGCAGGCGGCATTGGGCCCGAATAAGATCGCAATCAGCGTACCTCCTACCGCGTGTCCGGTCGTCCCTCCGACTAACGGCACGTTGAACATCATACCCAAAAAGGAAAACGCCGCGCCGATTCCGATCATCGGAATTTTTTCCTTCGGCAATTCTTTATTGACTTTTTTCACCGCGTGAACCCATACCGGGATCATCGCGGCTCCCATCACCGCACAAGTCGCGGGGGATAGATAGTTTTCAGGTATATGCATATAAAAAACCTCCTGCCGGTTACCTGTATTGTAGGTCTCGCGGAAAAACGCCCGCAAGCCCGGTGGGGGGTTCAAATTTTACAGAAAATGTTTGATTGCTTCCCGGAAAGCCTCGACAGCGTCTGTATCTCCGTCCTCGATCGCGTGCACGATACAATGCGTGATGTGTTCGTTGATGATATCTTTTCCCAAATTATGCAGCGCCGATTCCACCGCGGATAACTGTACCAGCACATCCGCGCAGTCTTCATCGTTCTCCATCATCAGTTTGACGTGCTGAAGATGTCCGATCGCCTTTGCGATCCGGTTCAGCTGTCTTTTCTTTACTTCCGGAGAATGATAGTGCCCGTGATGGCGGTGTTCTTCCACTTCGTGGGTATGTGTCACGGTGTTGCCGTTTTCATCCGTATGCGTATGAGTTAGCTTGCTCATGGTAGTTCCTTCTTTCCGTTTTCTCTCTTTTCTTCCTTCAATTCCAGGATCAGTTCATCGGAGCCTTCTTCCAGCGAATTATACGCATCCAAATGGATATGGCTGCCGTTTGTTTCTTTGGCCAGCGCAATGCAAAGCCGGGCCAGCGAAACCAAACCTTCACGGTTCGCCTTGATACAAACCGCACCGTTTTCGTTTTTCACGGCAATTTCAAATCCGTCTTCCCAGTCGAAACGCATAAGGGCACCTCCTTTTCCTGATACTTTTCTATTGTATCCTGTCTTTCTCATTCTGTAAAATGACGAAAAAAGTCTTTCCCGGAAATCGTCGCGGAAAGACTTTTTTCTACCAGTTTTTCAATGCCTCTTTTAATCTTTGATCAATATCGATGCGGGTTTCCCGGCATTCTTTTTTGTATTCTCTTCCGGCTTTGAACATGAGCCCTACAAACATGGAAGCGCCGACGGGCAGAATCGTATTCAGAAGCGATTCCGGGAAAACGAAATGCGTTCCGTGTTCGTAGGTCCAGGTTTCCAGTTCGCATTCGTGCGATGTTTCCTTCAGTCGTTTTTCCATACGCCGGATATACCGGCAGGTATCCCAGAGCGCATCGTCTTCCGCGCCGATCAAAATCACTTTTCCGCGGATCCGTTCGATCTTGATTTTCTCTTCCTCGGTCAAGGGATGAAGCCGTTCGGATTCGTCAAACAATCTTCTGGATGCGATTTTGTTACCGGTTTCCTTGGATTCCGCTTGAATATTTTTCCAGTAATCCGTATGCCGGTACGCAAACGGCAGGTACGGAAGCGGTTCCCCTTTGTAAGAAACCGTCGATTCCCCGTCTCCCGGTCTTTCTTCGGCCCCGTCTTTGCCGTCACGGTAGAAGCCTTCCATGACGAAATCCGAAGGAGACATCGCAACCGTCAGGGTGATATCCGGATAATACGAAGCTGCGATCAAGGCCAGCATTCCGGTCGTGGAAGCTCCGGCAATTCCGATTTTCGTGCAACCGTTTTCTTTTAATACCCCGATCGCCTTTTCAAACCGTTCGAGCGGATAGTTATGGTGTCCGTAATCCTTTTTGGCCGGCGCCATCGCCACTACATGCAGACCCTGTTTGTTCATCCATTTTGCGCCGCAGGACGCCAGGCGGTCGGATGGACTGTCTCCCAGCATCACAATAAAACCGCGGCCGGACTTTTCTTCGCAGGGATAATACACTCCGTAAAAACCGTCTTTTTCGACGCTGTACTCTTTGTTTTTCATCGGGTCTCCTTTCCGTC
>CACZNO010000029.1 GCA_902782505.1 uncultured Erysipelotrichaceae bacterium
ATCCTTCATGATGCCGGATTTCCGGCCGTATTTGTTGATGACGCGGGATAACGTCATCCGGAATCCTTCTTCATGGGTTCCGCCTTCATGGGTATTGACGTTGTTGCAGTAACAGTACACATACCGGTTGAATCCTTCGTTGTACTGGAACGCGACTTCCACCAGAATGTCTTCTTCTTCGCCTTCGAAGTATAACGGCTCCGCCATAATGACGGTCTTGCCCTTCTGTAAGTATCCCACGTATTCCTTGATGCCTCCCTTGTACTGGAACATCTCGGATTTTTCCTGGTCGTCTTCGAGCCGTTCGTCGGTGAAGACGATCTTGATGCCTTTATTCAGGAAGGCCAGTTCGCGCAAGTGTTCGCGCAGGGTGTTGTGGTCATAGACCGTGGTTTCCCGGAAAATCGCCGGGTCCGCCTTGAAGCGCACCGTGGTGCCGTGGTTTTTCGAAGGTCCGATTTCCTTTAACGGAACGACCGTATGTCCGCCGTCTTCAAACCGCAGATAATACGCGTGTCCTTCGCGTTCGCTGGTGACTTCCATCCAGCTCGATAACGCGTTGACGACCGTCGCGCCTACCCCGTGAAGTCCCGAGGACATTTTATATACGGAACCGTCGAACTTTCCGCCCGCGTGTAATTCCGTATAAATCGTTTCCGCGGCGCTCTTGCCGGTTTTCGGGTGAATATCCACCGGAACACCGCGTCCGTTATCCTTGACGGTAATCACGTTGTCGTTATCCACCGTGACATCGATTTCATCCGCGAATCCCGCAACCGCTTCGTCGATTCCGTTATCCACGATTTCCCATACGAGATGATGTAACCCCGAAGCCGATGTCGACGCAATGTACATGCCCGGGCGTTTCCGCACGGCTTCCATGCCTTCGAGGACCTGAATATCTTCCGCCCCGTAATGATCCGTATGGACCTTGGTGACATCTTCCACGTTTTTCACTATCGAGAAATTGCCGCCTTCATTTTCGAGGTTTTCTAATTCTTCCATAGCACTGCACTTCCTTTCTCAATCTTCCAGATTCTTGCCTGATTCCATAAACGCTGGTCAATGGCTTCCTTTTCGGTCGCCGTGATGATCGTCTGGACTTCCTCCGGCAATAATTCAATCAGCGCGTTTCTTCTTTCCGCGTCCAGTTCGGATAACACATCATCCAGTAACAGCACCGGGTATTCTCCCGTGCGCTCCTTGATCAAGTTCACCAGCGCCAGTTTCAGCGCGATGATGATCATGCGCTTTTGTCCCTGGGACGCGTAGGTTTTGACCGGGTGATTGTTGATCCAAAATTCCATATCTTCCCGCTGGATGCCGAAATTGGTCTGCCGTAAGATCAGATCGCGCTCTTTCATCTTATTCTGACGGCTTTGGATCAGTTCCTGCAGGATCGTATCATCCGCGTGGTACGGAACCATCGATTCGTATTCGAGTTTGATTTCCGCCTTGGTGCCGCTGAGTTTCCGGTAATATTCGGATACCGTGGCGTTGAGCTGGCTGATGAAGTGATGACGCTTGCGGATGATTTCCGCCTGCGGTTTCACCATCTGTTCGCTGATGGCGTCCAATAATGGCAGATCCGGGTTTTCTTTTTTCAATAACGCGTTCCGGTTTTTCAATAACTGCGTATACTGGTTCAAAAACCGGATGTAGATCCCGGACATCTTTCCGAGTTCGATATCCAGAAATCTCCGGCGTTCCGTCGGGGAGGAATCAAAGAGATTCATATCCAGCGGCGAGAAGATGACGGCGTTGAGCTTTCCGACGTACTCGGACATCCGCCGGACCGGTTCGCCCCGCACGCAGAAGGTTTTTCCCTTGCGGTGAATGATGGCCGATAACCTCGAAGGTCCGTCTTCGGTTTCCGTCGTACAATCCAGCTGGAAGTACTCCGCGCTGTCTTTCATCATTTCTTCATCCGACGCGTGCCGGTGGGATTTGGTCGTACTTAAAAAGCAGACAGCTTCCAACAGATTGGTTTTTCCCTGCCCGTTCGCTCCCACCAAGATATTTAATCCCGGACCGAATTCCGCGGTTTGATCAGTGTAATTGCGGAATCCGATCAAACGCACTTTACGAATTCGCATGAACGATGTAGTAAGTTTCCTTTTCAATTCTGACCGTATCCTCCGCGTAGATTTTTCTTCCGCGGCGGTCTTCTTTTTCGTTGTTCACGGTAATGTTCAGCTGTTTCACCATGATCTTCGCCTGGCCTCCGGTATCAATCCAGCCGGTCTTTTTCAAAAACTGTCCAAGCGTGATATATTCGGTGTCAATCGTTACTTTTTTCGCCATAAATCCATTCCCCCTGAACCTATTAATTATACCACAGAAAAGCCCTGATTTCTCAGGGCCCGGACATTCTTTTTATACTTTATTTTCCACGTTTTTTGAACATTCCGAAAGGCCTAGTTGTACGCCCTTACCGGAAGCACCAGCTGCAGCGTCGTATCGTCCGTCAACGACGTTAAGACAAACGGTTTTACCTGCCCCGCAAAGCGGATGCGGATCTTTTCGCCTTCCAGTCCGCCCAGCGCTTCGCTGACGTATTTGGAACTGAAGAAGAGTTCCAGATGATCGCCGCTGTAGGATTCCGCGCTCAGCGTTTCCTTGGACGAACCGATTTCCTGGGAACGCGAAGTCATGACGATTTCCTTTTCATCCATCGAAAGTTTCAAAATCGC
>CACZNO010000030.1 GCA_902782505.1 uncultured Erysipelotrichaceae bacterium
ACATCGAATAATCAGACAAGAATCATCCGTATCGGTGAATCATCGCGGATCGAATTGGAGTACGATCAGCCGGGCACGTATGAATGGAAAATACAGAAACAGCCCGGCGCCGACAGCCGTGTGAATTACGACCGGAGCGTCTATGAGGTCACTGTTATGGTGGACTCCTCTTTTACGCCGACGGTTGTGATCCGAAAGGAAAACAGCGAAGTCAAGGAGGACGCAGTCCGGTTTATCGACCGCTGCCCGGAGTGTGAACTGCGTCCCGGAACGATGACCGAAGATCCCTTCCCCTGGGGATGGGGATTGCTGGGGTCTGTATCGGTAATTCTCTGGTTTGTTTTCCGGAAGGAAAGGGGAGAAAAATATGAAGAAGAATAAAGCGGCGATCATTGGACTTTGCGTGGCTCTGATGATGTATTTTATGCCGGGAGCCGTTCGCGCCTATACTGCGGAAGGCACCAGCGGAACCGTTCAATGGACGATTGATGAAGAAGGAACGATGGTGTTTTCTCCTGTTTCAGGCACTGCGGGAACTCTTGCAGCCACGCCGAATGAAGCCGGAGATTCCCCGTTTATCGACTACCGCGATCAGATCCGGAAGATCCGGTTTGAAGGGATCGTTAAGGCACCGAGCCGTATACGGAACCTGTTCAAAGGACTGGACAGACTTGAAGAGTTTGATGCACGTAATTTGATGGTTGATAACGTGAACAACGCGATTGACTTGTTTAACGGGTGTTCATCACTTCGCACTTTGGATTTGTCCGGATGGAATGTTTCCAGATTGATCTATTTATCACGTATGTTCGCAAATTGTTCCTCTCTTGAGTACGTCTGTTTGAACGGATGGAATATGGAAAGCGCGAAAAACATGTCCGGCTTGTTTGAAGGGTGTTCTGCACTTCGCGAAGCGGATCTTTCTTCCTGGAATCCGATCCGTGTCGAAAATATCAGTTCCATGTTTAAGGGGTGCTCTTCCTTATTGCGCGCGGATCTCCGCTGGCCTTCGACTCCGGCATTATCTTCCATGTCTTCGCTTTTCAGCGGTTGTCTTTCGTTACAGGAAGCGGGAGTAGATAGTTTGAATACCTCCTCTGTTACGAGTATGGCCTCGGTCTTTGAAAACTGTCGTGCTCTTTCTTCTCTGGATATCCATTCCTGGGATACTTCCAGAGTAAAGAATTTTACGAAATTGTTTTTTGAATGCCGTTCATTAAGGAATCTGAGGCAAAATCTGTCCACTTCCGCCGCGACAACTCTCGTAAATATGTTTACGCGGTGTGAATCGCTGGAAGAACTGGATGTATCAGGGTTCGATGTTGTCGGAGTAAAGTATTTTTCGCATATGTTTGAGTATTGTGTAAACCTTCGGACCCTGAATACTTCAGGCTGGGACGTTTCCGGCGCATTGGATTTCCGGGAAATGTTCGCTTATGCGGGAAACCTTCAGAATCTGGATGTTGCTTCGTGGAATGTTCGCAATGCGGAAATCTTCGATCAGATGTTCATGAATACTTTTCATTTGAACAGTTTGGATGTTTCTTTGTGGAATACGGAGAACGGGAAGTCGTTTTCACAAATGTTCAGTAACTGTGCATCACCCTATCTGGACCTTTCGGAATTTGTGTTTTCCGAAGAAGCGAAAATGACGGGATTCTTCGGCTTTCCGCTGAAACAAGTGAAACTCGGCGGACAGAGAATGAAGGAAGATGCAGGGCTATACGGATTTTGGAAAAACGAAGATACCGGGGAAGTGTCCGAAGGAATGGACCTGCTGCAAGGTGCGCAGGGGACTTGGACACGGTATATTCCGGATGTGCCGCCGGTTTCCGTACAGACAGAATTGTATCCGTTTCTCACGGCAGGGAAAAAGACAGAGGATTTATCTGAATCGGATAAGGAAGATTCGATACAGCGAAACTACCGTTATAAAGAAGATCTTTCGTCTGGAAAAGCGGCGAAAATTGCGGAATGGACAGACCAGAGTGCTGCGGAAGGAAAGATAACGCTTTTGTACAGCCCGCCGGCAATTCGAACGCAAAGCGTCGCCGTGTACGCCATCGGGACCTGTTCAGCCCATTCTTTTTCCAGGGATATCGCGAAAAGTCAGATTTATGAACTGCTGGACCATTATGATCGGGTCGATTTGATTTCCACGTATTCCAGACGGGACAGCTTCGGTTGGGGAAGCTATGCACAGCGACGTCCGGCAGTATGCTCCGTTTCTGCGACGGATTCGAATCCGGAAGACAAAATCGATACGTTTCTGGGACAATGGGAATCCGCACAAAACGGGGAGTGGATCACCATTGTAAACGGACGCGG
>CACZNO010000031.1 GCA_902782505.1 uncultured Erysipelotrichaceae bacterium
GAACGCGTACCCCAGCGGCAGTTGAAGCGCGATGGATACCAGGATCGCACTGAGTCCCGAAGGAATCAGAATGATGAAGAAATTCGCCGCCATCTTGGATAAGAAGACATCCTCCGTACGGATCGGCAGCGTCTTCAAAAGCCAGAGATACTTGCCTTCCAAAGAAATCGATACCGCCGCAACCGGGGTCAGTAACGCGACCGCCAGCACGAACATGGATAAGACCATCGTCGCCATTCCCATACCGTCCGGGAAACGCGAGAGTTCCCCGATCAGTTCCGCGACTTCTCCGCGGTTGAACAATAACGCTCCCGCGCCGACCAGCATCATGACCTGTCCGAGACAGAGATTCAGGAAATACATGATGTTGCTGAAGGTTTTCGCGATTTCCTTGCGCAATAACGCGCCGACCGTACTGCGGGCTTTGGCTTCCTTCAAACGGAAGTTCTTGTCGTGGTAGGTCGTAGAGCGCATCTTCGCGTTGGTCTGGATAATGCGCGGAGAAAGCCAGATGACAAACAACACCATCGCCGCAACGTTGATGGCGACAGCTGCCAGACCTTTCAGGATATTGGGTTCCAGCATGCTGTCCAGGTAGAATCCGACCGTCGGAACGTATTTCGCGACCTTGAAAATAAAGTCAAACTGGCCGGCGGCACCTTCTGCCGCCATATTCATCCGGAATACGATGACCATGTAAATGATCAAAAACGCGAAGGTCAGAAGATTGGTAAACAGTTTCTGGTGTTTCTTCCCCGCGGTCAGCATCCGGATCGCCAGCGCCAGTAAGCACGCCAGCACCATCGGAACCATCGGGAAGAAGAATACGCCGGCAACGCCCATCACATAGAAGATCGGATCCATCATGTACCGGATGCCAAAAATAATGACCGCCGGCAGCATGATAAACGCCGCGTATACCAGTTCCACCAGATAAAACGCCACGAGTTTCGAAGCTACGATCACGCGCTTCGAAAGCGGCAAAGACATTAAGAAATCATAATCCTTGAATTCATACAAAGCTCCTAACGCCATGGACAAACCGCCGATCAGGGTCATGACAAGCCCCAGGAAAGCGATCATGTACATCGCGTAGTCTCCTATCTTTCCTCCGATTCCGTCAAAATACAAGAAACTGTACATCACGGAAAGATAGGTGCACGCCAGCGCCGGCACCAGCAGTTTCGTCCATGCCGGCCAGGGTTTTCTCTTCTTCTTGGACCCTGTGCCCTGCCCGGACGGAGTCAGGTACGACGTGATCTGGATTTTAATGAGCTGCCAAAGAAGTTTCATTATTTATCCAGCTCCAGGAACACCTGTTCCAGCGACTGGTCGGCAATGATGTCTTCCGTAGCGCCGATCTGACGGAACGAACCCGCTACGAGAATGCCTACCCGGTCGCACAGTTTTTCAACCACTTCCAGCACATGCGACGAGAACAGAACCGCACTGCCCCTTTCGCATAACTGACGCATTTTTTCTTTCAGGATAAACGCCGCCTTCGGATCCAGTCCGACGAACGGTTCGTCCAGCACCAGGATCTTCGGATCGTGCAAAAACGCGCTGATCAGAGCCAGTTTCTGTTTCATGCCGTGCGAATAACCGCTGACCTGATCGCCTAAGGAACCGTAGAGTTCCAGTTCTTTGGACAATTCGTCAATGCGGGATGTGCGTACATCCGAAGGAATCCCGAACACGTCCCCGACAAAATTCAAAAACTGAACGCCGGTCAGGCCTTCGTAGATGTCCGGATTATCCGGAAGATACGCCATAATGCGCTTGGCTTCCATCGGATTGGTCAGAATATCATAGCCTCCGACTTTGATGCTGCCGCTTTCAAACGGAAGAATCCCCGAAAGGCATTTTAACGTTGTCGATTTCCCCGCGCCGTTGGGCCCGATAAAGCCGAAGATTTCTCCTTCACGGACGTCCATGTCGATTCCGTGCAGGACTTCCTTATTCCCGTAACTTTTTACCAGCTGTTTGATTTCAATCATATGAATCAGCCTCCCTGTCAAGATTATCGCAGACTCTGTATACGGCGACAACCCCGCTTGCGAATGTTTTGACAAACCAGGAAGATTGTAGCCGCCGGGAAACCATGGTATAATGCATTCGCACTACCGATACTGTGTGAGGGATTTTATTATGGGAAAGAAAAAGAAACATCAGCACTCCGCCCCGCGGGAACAAATCACCCCGGAACTTCCGGAAGAGTTTCCGCCGGTTTTAGAGGATACCGAGATCCCGGAAGATATTGTGACGGAAGACGAGCCTTCGCTGAACGCGGGGAGCGAAATTCCGTCCGAAGAACTGCCTGCCGGACAATTTGACGAGGAATTGGGAACCTTCGAGGACGAACCGGCGCAGGATCCTTCGAATCATGCGTATGATACCTACGAAGAACCTGCGGTCGATACCACCTATCCGGTGAAAGAAGAACGGAAGGAAACGCCGATTTCCATCAACGTTCCGCCTTCCGGCGCGCCGGCTTCCTTAGCGAGTATCCCCGGCGAACAGAAAGCCATGACCGTGACCTCCAAGATCCGCAGCGTCATGGCCAGTCCTCTGAAAGACGAACTGCCGGAAGAACCGGAAACACCGGAAGAACCCGCCGAAGAGCTTCTTATGAATACCGCGGAAGAAGAACCTGCGGCAGAAGAAGAAAAGACGCTGGTGATGCCTTCCGTCACCGAAGAAGAAGCCGAAGATCTGGTTCCTTCGCAGGATGAAGAAGGCGCAACGGTCTTATTCGACCCGGTCAAAGAAAAGGAAGAGGCTTCCTCCCCGGCGGAAACCGAAACGCCGGAAGAACCCGCGGAAGACATGAAAGACACCAAGAAGAAAAAGAAAAAAGAAAAGAAGTCCAAGAAGAGCAAAGAACCGGTCCTGGATCCGGACACGGAATACTACGAACCGAAATTCTTAAAGAAACAGAAAAATCCGGGTCTGGCATTCCTGCTGAAAGCGGTACTGACGCTGGCGTTATTCATCGCCGCACTGGCCGGCACGTATCTGTTTACCCTGTGGTTCTGTTCGGGAGAACGCAAGCTGCCGGAAAACGCCGACTACATCAGTGAAGACGGCGATGATATCCGCATCAACAAGACCCGTACCTGGTATGTGACGCCCAACGATTCGACCTACACCGCGGTCATCTACGATCTCCACGGCGCGATCCACAATCCGGGAAGTCTCCAGGACAAGGATCTTCTGGTCACAACCAACCTTAGGGACGCCCTGGCAACCGTCAAGGATTTGGATCCTTCGTTCATTCTGTTCCAGGATGTCGACCAGTCCTCCACCCGCAGCAACAAGGCCGACGAAACCGAAACCATCATGAACACGTTCGTTCATTACAGTAAGATGTATTGCCCGAACTACAAGACGATGTACGAATTCTGGCCGATCCCGCATTTCAACGGAATGCGCAACGGCGGCTTCTACACCCTCTCGAAATACCACGTCAGTGATTCGTACCGGAAACTGCTTCCGCGCACGGAACACATGCCGGCGAAATTCTTTGCCAAATCCGCCTGTGTCTCCGTCAACGTGATTCCGGTTTCCGGAAGCGACCGCGACTTGTTCATTGTCAACGTCGATTTCTCCGACTACAGCGACTCTTCCGCCTGGAACGCCCAGATGGGACAGTTAAAGGAAATCCTCGCCGGCGCCAAGGAACGCGATGACTTCATCGTAATCGGCGGAAACTTCCAGGCGAATTTCCAGGCCAGCCAGGCCAGCTCCGGCATCGAAAACGATCCGGTGCTGGACGTCTCGATCCTCGGGGAAGGATATCACATCGTGACCCCGTCGAACACCTCCGCACTTTGCACGGACATCGAATTACACCGTACGCTGAATACTTCTTCGTACCGCGCCACGCAAAACGGCTTCATCGTTTCCGACAACGTTGAGGCGACCGCGGAAATCATCGACACGGGATTCCGTTATTCGAATCATAATCCGGTCCAGCTGACCTTCATCTTACGCGAATAAAATCAAACGTCTAATTAGCAACGCGGACTCAACTTTATTTGATGAGTGCCAATCAAATTAAGAGACTGTTACGAAACGTCTAAATCGTAACAGCCTTTTTAGTTTTCTTGAATGTTTATCTGTTTTCGTTATTCGATTCCATCTTTAATCCAGTACCCTAATGAAATCTCTTTGAAAGCACCTTAACATTTAGGAGCACTGTCACTTTTTTTACCGCACCCCATTTACTCCCTCTTGATTATTTCGTCAATTCTTACTCATCAGCACTAGATTTATAAGAACCATTTTATATCCTCTATCACTTTATCATCTCATTCTACACTTAATATCATTCATTATCACTTTTATCCTGTGCACCCTTCACATCTTTGTTTATTAGGAGTTTTCTTTCACATAAAGATAAACAATTAACCATTAAAACTATACCTATTCTATCAAATGCCATATTACTCGGATTTACATTGCCTACTAAGCATTCTAAAACAAAACTAACTGCCACAATAACACTTGGGCAAAAAACAAAGTCCGCAAAATGTAGTAAGAACACATGGGTCTTTGTCGCTTTTTTTCTTATCAAGAGTAGATGTAATAAATAATCTATATTTACAAAAACCAAGCAAAAAATCACAGAACATACTAACGGTTGATCCCTCCAAATGAGAATTGGTAAAAGAAGAGCCTGAACAGGAACATTTGTAAATATATGAACAATACGGGTAAGTATTTTTCTCTGCTCGTTATCCATTTTCTTACCTCTCTCTCAACTGCGCCCAACCGTTACTGGACTTATACTGGTTCATTTTTGTAATTGCGTTTCTAATCTGGTTAAACGCAATTTGAGGTAGCAACACATTTATATTACAACGAAGTATCATTATGAACGACAACTTAATTCAAAAGAGCGTCATTGTATAAACGACGCTCTTTTAGCAAGTGATACTTTTTGCTTAATCGTTCAAATACTTTTCGACCATCGCCTTGACTTCTTCCATGGTCGCCATTTCCAGTGCCTTCGCCGCAACTTCCTTCATCTCCGCGTAACTTAAGGAGTTGATCATCTTGCGGGCCGGAAGGATACTGGTCGCCGACATGGAGAATTCATCCAGTCCGAGTCCCAGTAAAACCGGAGCGGAAATCGGGTCGCCGGCCATTTCGCCGCACATGCCGCACCACTTGCCGTTTTTGTGCGCGCCGTCGATCGCCATCTTGATCAGACGTAATAACGACGGGTTCAGCGGCTGGTACAGATACGCGACTTTCTGGTTTCCGCGGTCGGAAGCCATCGAGTACTGAATCAGGTCGTTGGTGCCGATGGAGAAGAAATCCGCTTCCTTGCCGAACTGATCCGCCAATACCGCGGACGCCGGGATTTCCACCATCATACCGACTTCGATATCATCGGAAACCGCGACGCCTTCCGCCAGCAGTTTCGCCTTTTCTTCTTCATATACCTGTTTGCCGGCGCGGAATTCGTTCAGCGTCGCAATCATCGGGAACATGATGCGCAGTTTTCCGTACGCGCTGGCGCGTAACAACGCACGAAGCTGTGTGCGGAAAATGTCTTTTCTGTCCAAGCAAAGACGGATCGCACGGTATCCCAAGAACGGGTTCATTTCCGGATCCAGCGGCAGATACGGTAACGCCTTGTCCCCGCCGATATCCAGCGTACGTACAACGACCGGATGCGGAGCCATCTTTTCCAGAACTTCCTTATACGCTTCGAACTGTTCTTCTTCCGTCGGAAGAGCTTGGGAATTCATGTATAAGAATTCCGTACGGTATAATCCGACGCCTTCGCCGCCGTTGGCCAATACGCCGTCCGCGTCTTTCGGAGTACCGATATTACCGACGATATCGACCTTATGTCCGTCGGTGGTGATGCTTTCCGCGTCCTTCAGGACTTTCAGATCGTTGCGGTACTGAATATAGTCCGCTGCCTTCTTACGGTAAACCGCGATTTCCTCTTCGCTCGGATTGAGGAACACTTCGCCCTTGAGCGCATCCATGATCAGGATATCGCCCGCTTTTGCGGCCTTCAAAATGCCTTCGGTTCCGACGACGGCCGGAATTTCCAACGATCTCGCCATAATAGCGGAGTGGCTGGTGCGTCCGCCCAATTCCGTGACGAAGCCTTTCGCAAAGCTGTTGAGCTGCGCGGTATCCGACGGAGTCAGATCTTCCGCGACCACAATGGAATCCTCGTTCATCTTGCCCAGATCGGGGATTTCAATTCCTAAAAGATTCGCACGCAGACGGAACGTAACGTCCTTGACGTCCGCCGCACGGGCCTGCATGTACTCGTTGTCGACCATCGATTCGAACATCGCAATCCACTGTTTCGCAACTTCATCCGTCGCGTGTACGGCATTATCTCCGTCCTGGATCTGCATTTCGATCGAGTCCTTCAGTTCCGGATCCTGCGCCATCATCAAATGCGCGTCGAAGATTTCCAGTTCTTCCGGTTTCAGTTTTCCGGCCTTTTCGGCACGATCCTTAATGTCTTCAATATCCGCCATTGTTTTTTCCAAAGCGGCATTGAAACGTGCGATTTCCGCGTCCACATCTTCGATCCGGTTGGTCGGTACGGTTAAGACCGGCGTTTCCAGTTTGAACACTTTCGCAATCGCGACACCTGCACTAGCGGCAATTCCCTTCAGCATTATTCTTCTCCCTCGCTTTCCTTTCTAGTCTTGGAGTCAATTAATAAAACCGCGTCTTTGACTGTATGGAGCCCCATCAGTTCTTCATCTTTAAAACGGATTTTGAGCTTTTCTTCGATTTCCACCATCATGTCCACCATGTCGAGGGAATCGATTCCGAGCGTCTTCAATGTGGCTTCCGGGGTGATCGTTTCCGGATCACGCACCAGTTTTACCAAAAATTCTTTTAACATCTGAAAAGTATCCATGTTTTTTTACCTCATTATTGATTATAACAAGTTTTGAAAGCGGATACAATTTTCCGGGATGTGCGGGAGATAAAATCAGTCGTTTTTGCGGATTTCCTCAATAAAGGCCTCCATGCCCTGTCCTTTCAGACGGTAGTACCGGCTCTTGGAATAATACGCGATCCACCAGCCCGGCTCGGCGTGTTCAATAAACTCCTTTTCCAGGATCTTGCGCTGTTCTGCCGGCAGCAGCTTCAACTTGGAATCCACATGTTCCTTGAAACGGGAACGGTCGTTGTGCAGATGCTGTTCCTCGATCTGCCGGATCTCCCATTCATTGGGATAAATACGGAAAATAAAATTCATCAGGTTCACTTTCTCCTTGAAAGTCATATCAGAATACCCCCTCTATACTTTTAATACGCATGAATTCGGCACTTTCCCTGAAAAAAGTGCAGAATGCACACAAAAAAGAAGTTTTAGCGGAAAACACACGCTCCAACTTCTTATAACATCTGTCAAAAAAGTGTAACCAATCCAATTGTTCCACCTGCTCCTTGTAAGCTTCCCGTCCACGTAATCATACTGGAATAACACATCGGTTCCGTCTTCCAATATAAAACGCGCTCATTTTACCGCTCCGTATTTCAATCTGCCAATGCCATCTTTAGTTATTTGCTGTACTCCATATTTCTCGAAATGCTTTTTGAATTCTTCGTACCTTTCATCTGAATACGTTATGCCTACCAATGCCATTTTCTCTTTTTTTAATGTAATCCGGCCTCGATCGGTCAACAATTTTGGACCTACTCTATCAGTAAAAATTGCTTTTGGCATTTCTTCTGTCATAATTCCAATAATGCAATGTTCGATCGTTCTTTTGGATAGCATCCTCTTATTTTTTACAATCCAC
>CACZNO010000032.1 GCA_902782505.1 uncultured Erysipelotrichaceae bacterium
CGGCATACCGCCGCGACGGTTTCCTCCGTCTCTTTTCGAAGAATCTTTGCCGTGCGTACTTCCGCGTCTTCCGGACAATTTTCAAAATCCGCGTTTAACAGTTCTCCTTCAGGCAAAACCACCTGTAGGATATCCGCATACTCCCGAACCGTTTTATCGCCGTATACACCCTTAAAGATGCCCTGTAACTCGTTCCATACCCTTTCAGCTGAAAGATATGATAAGAGTTCTTTCTTTTTACGCATTGCCCCGGCGGTTTCCGGTTCACATTCCAATCCGAACCGTGCGATAAAACGCAATCCCCGTAGAATCCGTAAGGCGTCTTCTTCAAATCTTGTTTCCGCGTTCCCGACCGCCCGCAGAATCCCCTTCCGCAGATCTTCTTCTCCGCCGAACAGATCCAGAATACCGGTTTTAGGGTCATACGCCAGTGCGTTGATCGTAAAATCACGGCGTGAAAGATCTTCTCTGAGACTCGCGGTAAAATGCACGCCGGAAGGATGACGGTGATCGTTATACTGTCCGTCCGTACGGTACGTGGTCACTTCCACGTTTTCTCCCGCCGCACGGACCGTCATCGTTCCGTGTTTCTCTCCGGTCGGGATCAGATGATCCGACGCAAAAACCGCGCGCATTTCCTCCGGAAGCGCGTTGGTGGTCAGGTCATAGTCGTGCACCGGGATTCCTAAAAGCGCGTCACGGACGCTGCCGCCTACCAGATATACTTCATATCCGGCGTCTTTCAGTTTGCCGTATACATACTGCACGGATGCGGGAAATCGAATCACTGTTTTTTTCATCCCTTTTATTATAACAAAAGACTTGAAGTTTATGATTCGGTATTGTAGAATATTTGAGCATGCCCGAGTGGCGAAATCGGCAGACGCAGTGGACTCAAAATCCACCGGTGGTGAAACACCATGACGGTTCGAGTCCGTCCTCGGGCACCAAATCTTAAACAACGTAAACACTGGAGGATTGGCCGAGTGGTTTATGGCACCGTCTTGGAAAGGCGGCGTAGTTAACAGCTACCCCGAGTTCGAATCTCGGGTCCTCCGCCATCGAAAAAAAAGAACTCCCAAACGGGAGTTTTTTTCTGATTACAAAACGAAGAACTTCTGGATCCATGGGACAAACAGCGTCATGGCCAATACCAGAATAACCGTCACCAGCATTACCACAATCGACGATAAGATACGCGTCGACGGAGCGGTTTTTACATGAATGATCAAATCGCCGAAGGAAAACGCAATCAGTAAAATTGCGGCGGCCATCACGCCCAACTCCGGCAGCGAGAATCCCAGATCCTTCATTTTAAACAGGAAAAATGCCGCGGCGATCACATACGCCGATAACGACACGACCGCGAAGAACTCCGCGACTCCTACAGACTTCTTGTTCATACTTATCCCTCCCCGTTCGTAAGCTGTTCATAGACCTGTCTCAGCTGGCTTGTATCCAGATATCCCGGCGCATAACCGAGAAAATCAAAATTCCGGTCTATGAAGAATGTGGTCGGATACCCGTTTACGCCCCACGAATTGCCGATCGTACAGCCCGGGTCCAGTAATATTGTATACGGAATTTGTTTTTCTTCCATATATTTCCGTATTTGTTCGTCACTTTCCGAAGTGATTTCCAGTATTCCTACGGTGATGACATCCGGGAACTCGTTTCCCAGCGCAATAAACGAAGGTATTTCCTCCTGGCAGTATCCGCACCAGGTGGCAAAATAGTTGACCACGATCGGATGTCCTTTGAAATCGGAAAGACGGTACCGGTTTCCGTCGTACCCAACCGCTTCAAAATCATATGCCGATACGGTTCCGTGGGATTCCGACGGCTGGACTGCGGGCTGTAAGAGCCCTTTGTACGTCGTTACGCCTCCGTAGAAAAGATAAACGCCTACCGCCAGCAGCAATACCGCACCGGCCTTCTGGATCACCGGCAGGATATTCTTTCTCTTCTGGAGCCATTCCAGCATCTTTTCCGAAAAAACACCCAGAAAGAGAAACGGAATCGCAAACCCGGCAAGATACATGGCCAGACATACATATCCTTTGGGATCACTGGCAGACAAGACCGCAATCGAAGAAAGCGCAGGTCCGACGCACGGAGTAAAAGAAAAACTGTAGAAGAATCCCAGCAGAAACGGTTTCAGCATCCCGGCGGTATCCTGCAGAAGACGGTTGGTGTGTTTGCCCGGATTCCACCCGGTGTGGATCTGAAACAATCCGATTTCCGACAAGGCGATCAAAATGACGATCACACCGCCGGTCAGCTGGAGAATTCCCTTATAGTCGCGGAAAAACTGTCCTGCGGCAAACGCCGTGATTGCCAGCAATACGATCGCAAACGAAATACCCAGAGTAAACAAAAGAGTCCGGACAAACGTACGGGAAAGCTTTTTATCGTTTCCGGCAGAACCGGAGAAATACGCGAGGAATACCGGCAGAACCGGCACCGTGCAGGGCGAGAAAAAAGAAGCCAGTCCTTCCGCAAAAGAAGCCCATAAAGTCAGCTCATTCATGCGCTTCCCCTTCCATCTCTTCCGTTAAGCGGAACCAATCGGTCATCAGGTTCAGGACCTTATTGGTGGCGCTTCCCGTCGCATACGTGTGGACGTAAATGTGCACCGGTTTTTCAATCGGTTCGAGTTTATAATCCGGATTGATCTGCAGGTAGCCTTCCAGATCGGGTTTCAGTTCAAGATGACGGAAAACCTCGGAATGTTCCGCTTCGTAATCGTTAAGGGCTTTGCGGTATGCGTTATGAACACGGTTGGTATTGTTGTCGTAATCCGTCATGCAGATGACCCGGATCCCCAATTCATTCAGGAACAGGAAAAATAACGGCATCGTCGCCTTTCCGAGGCAATTGATGAATGTCACGCGGTGTTTGCGGATCCACTCGGGATACAATCCTTCCGCCGCATAATCGAACAACACGCCTTCGCTGGCGCCCTCGCCCAGAATCACCGTACTGGAAAACGAAATATCAAACAATTGTTTCTTCAGGGTGCTTCCGAGGTAATTGGTGTAGTTGTGCTCTACCACGTTTTTCAATCCCTGGTAGATCTGTTTTTCGCCGGAAAATCTCCGCAGCAGCATCGGATCCTTGTGATAAAAATCCTTGACCCGCTGTTCCAGGGCGGACAAGTCCGGCTGGAAGACGCTGCGTACTCCGTCGCGGATCGTCAAACGGACGATCTGTTCGGGATTGGTCACCAAATCGGCAACGACGTTATCCAGATTCGTCGCGACAATAACCGGGTTTCCTTCGTAGCGGATATGCTTTAATAATACCGCCATCTCCGTCCGTAACACCGGGTGTGCCATCAGCTCCGGCTCATCGATCAAAAGAAGATAGCGTTCATCATGAATGAGGTTCAGCGCCGCAATCAGCGCCAGACGTCTCCAGGCGAAGTTTTCATCGACGATTCCCAGTTTCAGATCCACGTTCGCCAGACGGGTTTTCATGAACTGATACACCGGATCGGCGACCTCCGAGGAGATTTTTCCCAGCAATTCCGGCGTATTTTCCGCCCCGATCTTCTTCATGATTTTTTCCGCGGCGGCAATAACGACTCCGAATCCGAAATAATAGACTTCATCGATTTCTGACGACAGGCGATACTCTCCCTTGGCGACCGCGTTCAAAAACGCCGTCTTACCGTTTCCGTTTTCCGCGACTAAAATCGCCTGACCGTCAACGATCCGGACGCTGGAAGAATACGCAGGGACTTCAATTACTTCGGTGATTTTCATGACTAGATTTTCTTTAAGAAAGCGCGGTATGCGCGGTAGGCTTCATAAATGTCGGCTTTGGACGCAACTTCATGCGGAGCGTGCATCCCTAATACCGGCACGCCGGTATCCAAGACATTCATGTTGTCGTTGGCGAGAATATAAGCGATCGTTCCTCCTCCGCCCGCATCGACTTTGCCGAGTTCCGCGGTCTGGAACTGAATGTTTTCTTCATCGAGAAGATTCCGAACCCGGGCGATCATCTCCGCGTTCGCGTCGTTGCAATGGTACTTTCCGCCCGAACCGTTGTACTTGACCATGGACATTCCTCTTCCGAGATAGGCGCAATTGTTCTTGTCCATCACCGAGGAGAAATTCGGATCGTAACCGGCAGATACATCGTTGGAAAGCATATCCGAATGCGCGTACATCTGCCGTAATTCATATTCGCTGAACCCGCCCGAAAGATGCATCATCGTAACCAGCACTCCCTCCAAAAAGCGGCTGTGCATGCTGGTGGAACCGTAACTGCCGATTTCTTCCTTGTCGACCAGAATGATGCCGGCGGTTCGATCAGGTCTTTCCGTTTTAGCCAACGCCATCAAGGACGTATACCCGCATACGCGGTCATCATGGCCGTATCCCATGATCATGGAACGGTCCAGTCCGTAATCTCTTGCGGGTCCGGCAGGCACCACTTCAAGTTCCGCGGAAATGAAGTCTTCTTCCTCGAAATCATACCGTTCCTTCAGGATTTTCAGGATATTCTTTTTGACCCGGTCGGTCTCGCTGTCATCCTCTGTGCATAACGGGATCGATCCCAGGGTGATGTTGAGCTGTTCGCCTTCCACGGTATTGCGCACGGTCTTTTCCAGCTGTTCCTTTGCCAGATGCACCAGCAGATCCGTGATCCCGACTACCGGATCGTTGGGATCTTCCCCGATCGAAACCGGAATCACCGTGCCGTCTTTCTTACATACGACTCCGTGCAACGCCATCGGAATGGACAGCCATTGATACTTCTTGATGCCCCCGTAATAATGGGTTTTGCCTAAAAGAAGGCCTCCGTCTTCATAAAGAGGATGCTGCTTGAGGTCCAGACGCGGGGAATCAATGTGCGCACCCAACAACCGGATGCCTTCCTTAAACGGTTTTTCCCCGATCACAAACGCGCAGAGGCTCTTTCCGCGGTTATTCGCATAGACTTTATCTCCGGCGCAAAGCGTCTCCCCGGATTTCTCATATTCCGCAAGATCGCGGTATCCGTGTGCCTTTAAAATCTCCACGGCTTTCCGGACGCATTCCCGTTCGGTTTTGCATTCAGAGATAAACGCTTTATATTCTTCCGCAAATGCGAACACCTGCGTTTTTTCTTCTTCGGTATACTTTTCCCATGCTGTCTTCATGTATGCTCTCCATTCTAATCCAAAATGCTCTTCGGAACTCTTGTCTGCAGTAAATCAAAGTATTTCATATCATCCGGCACCGGTAATCCGGTATGGAAGTTTCCGGTGATCAGATCCAGCACCGTATCCAGCGGTTCCCCGTTCTCCAGCACGTCATTGAACGCCTTCAACAGAGCTTTACCGCTTTCCGTTGCTTCTTCAAACAGTTCCCTGAAGGATTCACGGTGTTCTTCCCCGGTGCTCGGATGATGCCAGAGGTGATGATCTTCGTTCATGACGTTCCACTCCGGATCCAGTTTGACCGGAATGATCATCGAGGTCGCGTGTCCTTCCATGTGCGCGAGCTTTTCCGCTTTCCAGACAACTTTCATCTTTCTCCCGGAAGGATCATAGAGATAGATCTCCATCCGGTGAAAATCCTGCAGAGCGATTTGAATCTGTTCAGGTTCCAGGGAAATATTCCAGATTTTTTCCAGCACTTCGCTGTATAATTGCCAAATCGGATACCAGGTGTCCGGCAGATATTTTACGATATCCTGCGGTTTGAATTTCCGGATATCAATATTCTTCCAATCGATGATGCCGCGGTCTAACTGGGATTCAAAGAAACGGTGCGGGCTGTCCGACTGTCTGCCCGTTCCGCAGCGGTTGTAGACATAGGGATGTGCGATATGATCCAATGCCCAGTGCATCATAAACCCGGCTGTATAGGCAATTTGCCCGGGGTCCATGGATTTACGGCAGCGCGATACCATCACCTTGAAAACTTCTCTTGTGTAGAATTGATGGATCCGGCTTCCGTGGCGCGAAACAGCTACCGCCTTCTTCCCGTCGTTCCAGGGAAACGCGTTATAGAAGAAAAACAAATCCGGTCCGGACGTACCGATCGAATAGCATTCAAACGCCTGATCAATGGATTGCATAACAAGTGACGCAGGATCGGTCTGTTTTAAAACATCGTCCCCCAACACCCGGTGTGTCAGCATACTTGGCATAAACTTCAGCTCCTTTAGTTAGACATATCTATTCTATCCCCTTTTTACGAAAAAACCAAATTCTACGGACATAAAAACACCTCCGGAAACCGGAGGTGTTTGTAGTAATCTTATTTCTTGCCCGGAACGTCGCGGTTGATCTCCAGCAGTTTCTGTTTGAGTTCGCCTTCGATCTTCGCCAATTCGTGTTCCGCCGCCGCGCGTTTCGCACGTCCTTCGTCCTGGATCTTGACGACTTCTTCCAGCGTCGAGATCAGGTCGCGGTTGGTCTTCTGCAGCGTTTCGATATCCACTAAACCGCGTTCGGATTCCTTCGCGGTCGCGATGGTTTCCTGTTTCAGGGTTTCCGCGTTCTTCTTCAGTAACGCGTTGGTGACTTCGCTGACTGCCTGCTGCGCTTCCACCGCTTCCTTGGAGTGGTTGATACCCAATGCCAGTACCATCTGGCTCTTCCATAACGGAATCGTGTTGACCAGCGTGGACTGGATTTTTTCGGTCATCAGGGTGTCGTTGTTCTGTACCAGACGGATCTGCGGGCCCATCTGCAGCGCAACGTTTCTGGTCAGTTCCAGATCATACAGTTTCTTTTCGAAGCGGTTGATCAGCTGTTCGTAGTCATTCGCCGCCTGTGCGTCTTCCGCCAGACCGGATTCCTTGGCTTTCTAAATCATTTCCGGCAGTTCAACTTCACGTGCCTGTTTCAGTTTCTTCTGACCGGCAAGGATGTACATCGTCAGTTCCTTGTAGTTGATCAGGTTCTTTTCATACATCTGATCCAGTAACGCGATGTCCTTCATCAGAGTAATCTGCTGGTTTTCGAGTGCGTCCGCGATCTTTTCTACGTTGACTTCCGCCTTGTTATATTTCGCTTTCATCGCTTCGACGGAGTTCGCGCCTTTTTTGAATAATCCGAGAATGCCCTTTTCCTTTTCCGTGTCAAAGCCTTTTAATTCAACAACCAGGTTCGATAACAGGGATCCCGCTTCTCCCAGATCCTTGGTGCGGACGTTGTTGAGCGTCGCATCGCTGAATTCGGAAATCTTCTTCTGCGCACCGGCGCCGTACTGAAGAATGGTGTTGGTCGCGTGCAGATCGATCGTCTTGGAGAATTCTTCGACCTGTTTGCGTTCTTCTTCCGTCAGCATCGAATCATCTACGAATACCGGCGTCTTCATCGCTTCAGCTTTTCTTCTTTCTTCTTCCGCCGCTAATTTCGCTGCGTCCTGTTCAAGTCCCGTCTGCGCTAAACCGGCCTTCGCCGCAGCGTCTTCGTCCTGCAGAGTCAATACGATTTTGTGTTCTTCGCTCATGGTTGTAACCTCTTTTCTCTATTTTTTATTATACTACGATTTATTCAACGAAAGAACTATCACTGA
>CACZNO010000033.1 GCA_902782505.1 uncultured Erysipelotrichaceae bacterium
CAGTGCACGGTATTCGCGGAAAGCGAAGTCATCACGCTGGTCGGGGAAGGCAAGCCGATGAACGAAATCGCGGCAGGTATCCAGATGGCAGTCGCGAAGAGATGCTTCGTCATGGCGAAAAAGGCAGGCGCGACGGATTCCATTACGTTAACCGGCGGATGCGCGAAAAACGACGGTCTGAAACAGGCAATCGAACACGTATTGAAACTGAAAGTCATTAACCTGGCGACGGACCCGCAGTTGATGGGCGCGCTGGGCGCGGCGGAATTCGCACGTCAAAAAGGTCTCGCACAGGCGTAGAGGTGAGCCATGTTGAAGACCCTTGCCAAAGCTCTTCGACTGATCTTATGGATCTTCGGAATTGCGACCGGAGTCTTATTCATCGTGTACTTCTGGAATCTTGACCAGAAGGTACTGGGCTGGTCTTACGTCCAGGTCAATAAGATCTTTGATCGGAAGAAGACAGACATTAAATTCTGAGAGGCCGTATGGAACTCTATCAAACGGTACTCGAACATATTGAACAACTGCTGGAAAAACATCCCGAAAGGAAAACCTATGCGTATGATTCCCGGAAGAAATGGCCGGAAACAGACAAGTTTGAACTGGTCATGGGAAGAGATACCGCGTATGAACTGGGCGGGACGAATCACGGCGCAGCGAATTTTACCTGCGTAACGACCGCGGAAGACGCTTTTACCGGCAGTGAAACCATCGTCATCGGAAACGATCTGAAGGAAATCCGGGAAGATACCCCGTACGCGCGTTTAGTGATCCTGTCGGTGGATCCCGCGATGCTCGGAAACCTGGAAGACAAGAAAGCCAGCGAGCGGGCCTTCAGGGCGTTACAGAAACTGGATTTCATCAAATATCATGTCTTCGCGAAAGGCTATATGATTCGCACTTCCTCGGAAAACTTCAAGGAACAGGTGCGGGTATCGAAAAAAGCTATCGCGGAAGGAATCACCTTTGAGAAAATCGGGAACTGTTTCCTTGACCGTTATCTGAACGTGGACGGTGTCAAAGCCGCGCGGGTGATTTTCTTTACCGATCCGGCGGAAGACTATAACGCGTTACGGGAAGACGCGAAAAAGGTGCATGAAATCACGATGACCTTATCCAGAATCCTGGAAGGAATGCCGACGGATTGCAGCATGTGCTCCCTGAAGCCCATCTGCGACGAAGTGGAAGGAATGCGTGAACTGCATTTCGGAAAAGAGGGAACCAAATCATGAGAGACTTAAAACATCTGATCAAGATGGAAGATATGCTGCAGCAGGCCAATAACGAACTGGTGCGGGAAGCCCAGGCGGAAGGCCGCAAAGCGATCGGGTATACCTGTTACTACATGCCGGAAGTATTGCTGGATCTTCCGGGATGTTTCGCGGTGCGTTTACGGGCACCGAACTGCCAGACCCCGACGATGGCGACGTATTACATGTCGGGAAGAACGTGCCACTACGGAAGAAGTCTGATGGAACGCGCACTGGAAGGCGGATTCAACTTCCTGGATGCCCAGATGGCGACGGAAACCTGCACGGTGACCTGCCGCTTCCAGGAACACCTTCAGCGCATGGATATCATCCAGAATCCGAATTTCTTTGTGGAATTCTCGGATGTTCCGTTCAAGAAGACCGAAAACTCCGTCCTGCACTACAAAAAACAGCTCCAGGCGCATGTGCTGGATAAACTGCACGAGAAGTTCGGCATCGATACCAGCGATGAAGCGTTATTGAAAGCCATTGAACAGCACAACGAAGTGTGCCGTCTGGTAACGGAGATCGGGAACTACCGGAAGCTTCCGGTGCCCACGATCACGGGGTACGAATTCGCGGTGATCATGCTGACGACCTTAACATGCCCCAAGGATAAGATCTTACCGATGCTACGGGAGACGGCGGAGGAAATGAAGACCCGCCAGCCGGATCTCAAACCGACCTGGAAGATCAAGGTCGCGGTTGCCGGTGCGGAAAACGACGACCCGGATTTCATCAAACTGATCGAATCCTGCGGCGCAATCGTTGTGGCGGACCGGTATTGCTACGGATCGCTTCCGGGCCGGGAGGAAATCATCGTCAATGAAGGACAGACTCCGCTGGACGCCATCGCGCGTCATTATCTGAATACCAGCTGCTGTCCGCGGTTTATGCCGCAGGATCTCATGCGCGGAAGAAAACAATACCTCGCCGATGTCTGCCGGGAATACAACGCGGACGGTCTGATCGTGGAATCCAACAAGTTCTGCGAATACTGGAGCTATGAGCGCACGATTGACGCGCTGATCATGCCCAGAGACTTTGACATTCCTACCTGCTCGATTGAAAAGGAATACATCAATTCCGCGTCGGGACAGTTGCGCACGCGGTTCCAGGCATTTGTGGAAAGCGTGGAACTCAAGAAACTGCACGATCATGCCGCTAAGAAAGCGGAATCGTAGGAGAAAGCGTATGAGTGAGAAAACAAGTGTTTTGAACAAGGCGAAAAAGCTCGCGTCCGATTTCTGGAACGGGAAACCGCATGAAGAAAGAAGACTGGGAGATCTGTACCTCGACAAGACCGGTTTGTATAAACACCGTGAATGGCGCGGGTTCAAGGACACCATGTACTATTTCAACATGATCTGGCTGTACAACTACGGTCATATGGTCACGGATATCATGAAATACGGCGGCGGGCTCAAAGGCTTACCGTTGTTCCTGAAAGGCGTCTGGCGTTACCGCTGGCTCGGACAGACCTATTTACCGGTTATGCACTGGTATGACCGCGGTCTGGAAGGCATGCGCGGCGAAGGGTTACGCGCAAGTGCCTGGCATTACCGCGCGATGACTTCGGAGACCATCCGGCAGTTTATGCGGATGCTGGCGGCGGACCAGAAGACCGGCGGTTCGAAAGAACTCTACGACAGAACGCCGGCACACGATGAAACCGTCTGGGGCGGTATCTTCTATCCCTGGCGCGACCGCATGGACGACGTACCGTTACAGATGATCCCGTACTTTGTCACCTGTCACGTCAACAACCACGTTGTCCTGAACTACATTGACGCGGCGCAGTCGATCGGCTTGCCGGGCGACCCGTGTCCGATGTGCCAAGCGGAATGCGGCATCTTCTTGCAGGATGACGTACCGGAGTACTACCCGTTTGTCATTACGTCCAATGAAGCGTGCGACGGTTCGGTCGGTACGTCGGTCATTCAGGACTGGATGATGGACCGTCCGTTATTCGCCATGCCGCAGCCGATGCAGTTCGACGACCCGCTGGTACAGGAACACTGCGCGAGAGAAATCGAAGAATGCTGGAAATTCATTGAGGAACAATCCGGCATGCCGATGAACATGGACGAACTGAAGAAACATCTGGAAGAACAGAACGAACTTCAGCGTTTCGAATGGGAAAAATGGGATGTCGCCGCGAATACGGATTATTATCCGATCAACGGCGTTGCCCAGGCGTTGTACCGCATTTATCAGTCGCAGGACGGCAACCGGGAAATCTGGCATGAAACCGATAAGAAGGTGCGCAAGATCCTGGAAAAGTGCGTGGAAAAGAAGATCAACAGTTTCCCGAAGACCCGGCACCGCGTGATTGCGTGGAGCTGCGCGCCGCTTTACTACTCGCATTGGTGCACCTGGGCGTACAACTGCTGGGGTCTCAACTGCATCATCAATATGGACTCCTTAATGTTCGATATGACGATCCGTACGGATACGTATGAGAATATGCTGATGGATATGGCACTGTACCATGAATGGGCGCCGATGCGCCGGATGGCTGTCGGCGGCATGCACCATATCTTTGAGTTATGGGAAAACATGGAGAAATTCCACTGCGACATGGTCATGATGTACGACCAGTTACAGTGCAAGGGCATGCAGGGCGTTCACGGGTTATTCGAGGATGAATTCCGTGCCCGTGACATTCACGCGATCTGGATGCCGCACGCGTTACCGGATAAGCGCACGGTCAGCCGCAGCGAGATCCGCGGTATCATCAACGACTACATGACCACGATCATGCATGAAAAACCGTTGGATCCGACTTTGTTGGAATTCGATGATTCGGAAGGATGGTAATATGAAAAACGTTTTAAAAGCTTTGAAAATTCTCTTTCTGGCCTGCACGGGACTGTACCTGGTGCTGTTCCTTGTGTATTGGTTTGATCTGGACGGGAAAGCTTTATTCTACGGAGTGGAACCGTTTTTGAAGAATCATTACGATAAGATGAAGAGAAAGGATCCGTTGGAAGTCGTCTATAAGACCGACACGCCGAATTACGAATACAACAAGTAACCATGTCTGAATCTTCTGCGCCGAAACACTCGATTCCGTTTGAGACCGCAACGAAAAAGCTCTTACAGATGATGATCCACTCCGTGTATACGAAGAAGGAGATTTTTCTGCGGGAACTGATTTCCAATGCCTCGGACGCTATCGACAAGCGATACGGAACCGCGCTGGAACATCCGGACGGCAGCTACGGACCTTTAACCAGAGAATCCTACGCGATCCGGCTTTCCCTCAACAAGGACAAGCGCCTTCTGAGCGTTTCCGACAACGGAATCGGGATGAACGCGGAAGATTTGAAAAAGTATCTCGGGACGATTGCCTTCAGCGGTTCCGGGGAATTCCGGGAAAACGCGGCGGAAAAAGACGCCGCGGAGCTCATCGGACACTTCGGCATCGGATTCTATTCGCTGTTTATGGTCGCAGACCGGGTTTCCGTGGTCTCGCGCAAAGCGGGGGAGAATCAGGCGTATATTTTCCAAAGCGACGGAGATGAAGCCTACAGCATTTCTCCCGGCACCCGCAAAACTGTGGGGACCGATGTGATCCTGCACATCCGGGAGGAAAAGGATGTCGAGAAGGACACCTATGACCGTTATCTTCGTCCCTATACGCTGTACAAACTCGTGAAAGAATACTCCGATTATGTGCGCTGGCCGATCCTGCTGTATATGCCGACGCTGGCGCCGGATGAAAAGGGCGAACCAAGCGAGAAGTGGGGATGGGAACAATTGAACTCCATGACCCCGTTGTGGAAACGAAGCGCCGGCGAAGTCAAGGACGAGGAATACGAAGCGTTCTTCCATGAACAGTTCGGAAAGAAACTCGACGTGCACGCGGGCAAGAAGGAAACGTTCCGCAAGCCCCTGAAAGTATTGCCGGGGCATGCGGACGGAAAGGTCCGGATGGATTACATCCTGTACATTCCGTCGGTATCCTGGAACAGCTTTGACACCAACGACGATCATCCGGGGATCCAGCTGTATTCCGCGGGTGTGAAGATCATGGATGTGTGCGAAAAACTTCTGCCGGAGGAATTCGCCTTTGTCAAGGGAGTCGCGGACTGCCCCGATCTTCCTTTGAACATTTCCAGGGAAACCGTACAATCCGAAGGGGTTTTGAAATCCATGCGCGAAGTATTGACCCGCCGGATCCAAAGAGCCCTGGAAGACGCGATGAAAAACGACCGGGAGCGCTACGAGAAATTCTGGGAGGATTTCGGCAAAACGATTCTTGTGGAAGCGCTGGACGAGGACAATCCGCATCATGAAAAACTGCGGGATATCGTCCTGTTCGAATCGGGAAGCGAAGAAATCCGCAAAACGAGTCTGGAAGAATACATTTCCCGGATGAAACCCGAACAGAAAGCGATCTACTACGCCAAGGGAAAATCCCGGGAAGAAATCGCAAAGCTGCCGGAAATTGAACGTCCGAAAGCTTTGGGCGTAGAGTATCTGTGTTTCGTTGACCAGGCGGAAAGTCTGGTGCCGGAAATCATGGAATCCTACAGGGATCATCCGTTTATTTCCCTGACCGACGGGGAACCCGAACCGTTCTTACGGAAAAACGCGGGAACCTCCGATGCGGATACGGAAGAATTCCTCGCCTTCATGAAGGAGACCCTGAAAGGGGACGCGGACGATGTGATCGCGTCAAACCGGCTGGAATCCCATCCGGTGATCCTCTCGAGCGGGGACGGTATCACCTTTGCGATGGAAGAGGGATTGCGGAAGATGAATCCCGAATTGCATGCCAAGGCGAAAAAAGTGCTGGAAGTGAATCTGGAACATCCGGCTGTAAGAAAAATCAAGGAGATCCGTAAGACGGAACCGGCGAAAGCGGAAAAGTACGCGCGGATCTTATTCAACCAGGCCCGGCTGATCGCAGGCATCGGGATCGAGGATCCCAGCGCCTATACCGATCTGGTTCTGAGCCTATGGACCGAATAAAGGAGGAACCCATGAGCGAACATCATCACCACCATCACCATCACGAAGAACACTCCGCCAAGGAAGCGGAGGCGTTGCTGCGGTATATGGCGGATCATAACGAACATCACGCGGAAGAACTGATGGAACTTTCGGAGTCGTTTTCCGAAAATGTGCGCGCCAAAATTGCGGAAGCGGTGGAAGTGCTGAACGCGGGAAACGCGAAACTGCGTGAGGCTTTGGAAGAACTGGAGAAAGAAGGATAAGCCCATGTGCCTTTCCGATGTGTACGTCCTGGAGAACGGGGCGAAGCGGCTGTTATATAAGAATGTAGCTTCGGTGAAACAAAAAGAAGATACGCTGGTGTTCTCGGATATCTTAGGAATTCCGAAGGAAGTGAAGGGAACAATCGCCAGTGTCGACCTTCTGGAAAATATCATCATAATCAACGAGAAAAATGAGGAGGAACTATGATGGATCAAAAGTATGAAGCTTTGTTTACACCATGGAAGATCAAAAACTGCGAAATCAAAAACCGTATTGTTTTGACTTCGATGGGCGGAACCGATCTGTTCGGATGGATGGAACCGTGCCATTTCGACAAGGCCGGCGCGGAATTCATCTACAATGTCGCCAAGAATAACGCGGGTCTGGTGCTGCCGGGATGCCAGCCGGTCTATAACCCGATGATGGGCGAATGGCTCTACCAGAACAAGAAAATGTACAAGGATCTCGCGCGGTGGATGCCGAAATTCCACGCGACCGGCGCGAAACTGTTTGTACAGCTGACGGCCGGGTTCGGACGTTCGTTCACGATCTCCAAGATGATGGAAGATCTGTACACCAATCCGGTATTACGCGTCGCGTCCAAGCCGTTTATGAACCTGGACAAGATCACGGCGTCGGCATCTCCGTCTCCCAACCGCTGGAGCGACAAAGTTCCTTCCCGTGAAATGACAAAGAAAGAAATCGCGGAATTCGTCGAAGCGTTCGCCAAGACCGCGAAGTTATTGAAAGAAGCGGGCGTGGACGGCGTGGAAATTCACGCGGTGCACGAAGGTTATCTTCTGGACCAGTTTACCTTGAAATACGTCAACAAGCGCACCGACGAATACGGCGGATCCTTCGAAAACCGTTACCGTTTCCCGGTGGAAATCGTCAAGGCCATCAAGGCTGCGTGCGGTGAGGATTTCCCGGTTTCCCTGCGTTATTCCGTATTGTCCAAGACGAAGGGATTCCGCGAAGGCGCCTTGCCGGGCGAAGAATATGTCGAAGCCGGCCGTGACATGGAAGAAAGCGAAAAAGCCGCGAAGTACTTACAGGACGCGGGTTACGATATGTTAAACTGCGACAACGGCACCTATGACGCGTGGTACTGGGCGCATCCGCCGATCTACATGCCGGAAAACTGCAACCTCGAAGACGTGGAACACATCCGGAACTTCGTGGATATTCCGGTCGTATGCGCGGGGCGTATGGACCCGGCAGTTGCGGCGGAAGCGGTCGCGGAAGGCAAAATCGACGGCGCAGGATTCGCAAGACAGTTCCTGGCAGATACCGAATGGATCACGAAGCTCATGAAGGGCAAGGAAGAAGACATCCGTCCGTGCATTCTGTGCCATAACGGCTGTTTCAACATGTGCCATTACAAGGGTGTCCCGAATGACCAGGATCTCATGGATTCCTTACATCTCGCACGCTGCGCAATCAACGCGGAAACCATGCAGACGGATAAACACTACATCAAGCCGGCGAAGGAACCCAAGAAGGTCATCATCATCGGCGGCGGTATCGGCGGCATGGAAGCCGCGCGCGTACTCAAACTGCGCGGTCATACCCCGATCATCTACGAAAAGTCCGACCGTCTGGGCGGAACCTTCATTCCGGCGAGCGCGGAATCCTACAAGGGAAAACTGCGTGACTTGCTGACGTGGTACCGCAAACAGATGAAGGATATGGACATCGAGATCCACTACAACTACGAAGTGCGTTCGATCAAGGAATTCGGCAATCTGCCGGTCATCGTGGCGACCGGTTCGACTCCGATCGTCTTACGCAAGGTCAAGGGCTATGACAAGATGATTGAAGCCTGCGATTTCCTGAACGGCAAAAAGGAAGTCGGTCAGAAGGTTGCGGTCATCGGCGGCGGCTTAACGGGATGCGAAATCGCCTATGAGCTGTACTTACAGGGCAAGGAACCCGTGATCGTCGAAATGAAGAACGACTTAGTGCCGCAGAAGGGCGTATGCCTTGCGAACAGTTCGTATTTACGTGAATACTTCGCATGGAAGAAAGTTCCGGTATATCTGGAGACAACGCTGCGCG
>CACZNO010000034.1 GCA_902782505.1 uncultured Erysipelotrichaceae bacterium
GCCCGCGTCGAACAGTTCCTGCAGCCGTTCCGGTTTTCCGTCGATCATCGCCGCGTCCTCAACGGACAATAAAGCGCATAAACGGCGCCGCGCAAATTCCCTTTGGAGGGTCTTTTTATCCCTTACGACGGTAAACAGGCTGCGGTAACGTTCCTCGTTCCGCGCAAAAATCCCGCGCAGACGCCAAAACTCCGCATACACCTTGTCCATATCCGGATCGATATGCTGCGTCAGGCAGAACGCAAAATCCTGTAAAAAGGCGCCGCTTTCCTTTAAGCGTTTCAGATCGATCTGTCCGTTTGTCAGGAAGAGATCGCTGTTTCCTTCCCGGTCCGCGCGCACCGGCGTATCCGCGTGCAGATCGATACGGGGAATGAACCCTGTTTTCGATTCCGGTTCCACCGCTTCCACATGCATCAGCGGGTGCGAAAGAATGCCGGAGGAAGGCTTGATTCCGTCTAACAGGATCAGATACCGGTAATCGGAAAGAATATAGCACGCGTCGGAATAACCGCGCCGGTTTTCCAGCTCCTTGCGTTCTTCCGCCGTTGCGGGTCTTCCTGCGGTAAATATCCGCGTACCCGCAAAGACGATCCGGTCCTGGACCCAGCGGATGAATTCTTCGGGCATTCCCTCCTGGCGCGCAAAACGGATCGTGAATGCCTTCAACAGTTCCGCGTTATGGTCAACATCCTCAAATGCCACCACGCGCAGAAGACCTTCCTTCCGCGTTTTGAAGGTATCGTAACGGCGGTAAAGGAATTCCGCCAATACCCGCGGATAAGCCTTTTCCCCGTCTTTTTCTTCCAAAGTGATCCCGTCTTTTCCCGCGTCTGACACGATAAAACGCAGATCGGGTTCTTCCGCGGCACGGAACAGTTCCGCGGGATTGTCTTCCGGATCGTAGAACCGTTCAATGGAACTGATGATGCGGGAAGACGGTTCGCCGGGATACGGATTCTCTCCCGTAAACCGGATCGTATATCTCCCGTCCTGGCGCACCAAAGGATCTTTCGCACGGTTTGTCACCACGGCGATCCCCGCGTTGGCGCCGCATTCATCGTTCGCGATCTGTACCATGTAATCCAGCGTCGAAAGAAGCCGGACCGAAGATCCGAACTGCAGTATTTTGATCGGACGGCCGGCAAATGCGACCAGATTCCGGTTGAGAATTCCCGCCATGTGTTATCTCCGTTTCTGTTTCAAAAGCCATGTAAGGCCTCGTAAAAGCCGCCTCGAAGGATGATCGAAATGCCCGCCTTCGTTCATTTCATAAACGGTTTCCCGGATCATCGGATCTTCCAGAAGATATTTCTCTTCGTCTTTTGTACGCACGCCGACAAGCGCCCAAAGAGGATTCCTGGAGCGTTCTTCCCGGTCTCCCAAAGAAAGATATACGTGCGCCGGTTTCGATAAATGTTTGTTTTTCCGGTATTCTTCCCATCCCGGGAACCATAAGGAACCCGAAACGGACGCTGCGCCGTCAAACAGATCTGTCTCATACAATGCGTAAAGACTGAATAATCCAGCCAACGAATACCCGGCGATATACCGTGTTTCACCCCGGAAAGCCGGAATGATTTCCTTCAGCTGTTCCAGGGTTTGATCCGCTTCACCGTCAAACCGGTCGTATTTTCCCTTCCCGTAGTACGCAAAGGGAGACAATTCCCGGTTCCAGTCTTTCACCGGTACAAACACCGTCCGGCACGAAAGATTTTCCGCGCCTTCCAGGTTCTCTTCCCCGATCACGAAAACGGTGACATCTTCGATTTCCGGATGAAGAACTGTCCAATCCGAAGGAATCATTTCCCGTTCCTCCATTTCCGGATCGCGTCCAGGCGCTGTTTGATCTTGGCTTCCATTCCTTCTTCCGAAGGTTCGTAATAACGGTTATCCTTCACCGAATCCGGAAGACATGTCATCTTTGTGATATGCCCTTCAAAATCGTGCGCGTATTTATATCCTTCCCCGTATCCGAGATCTTTCATCAAGCGGGTCGGCGCGTTGCGGATATGAAGCGGAACCGGTTCCGCCAGCATCTTCTCCGCGTCTTCTTTCGCCTTCATATAGCCGACTTCCAACGCGTTGGATTTCGGCGCCATGGAAAGATATACGCACGCATGCGCCAGATTGACCGTGCACTCCGGCATACCGATATAGTGCGCCGCGTCATAGGCGTTCAACGCAACACGCAAGGCATTGGAATCCGCCAGACCGACGTCTTCCGAAGCAAAACGGATCATACGCCGCGCGACGTACAGGGGTTCTTCCCCGGCTTCCAGCATCCGCGCGAGCCAGTAGACCGCGGCGTCGGGATCGGAATTGCGCATCGATTTGTGTAAGGCGCTGATCAGGTTATAGTGTTCCTCCCCGTCCTTATCATAAAGAAGAGACTTCTTGGAGGTGCATTGTTCGATGTCTTCCTTGGTGACGCGGATCGTACCGTTTTCCGTTTCCGCGTTCAGAATCACCATTTCCAGCGTATTCAATGCCGTGCGGGCGTCGCCGTTGGCAAACGCCGCGATCATGCCGACGCAGTCTTCCGAAATCTCAATCCGTTCCGATCCGAAACCTTTGGGGGATTTCAGCGCGCGGTTCAGCACGTCCGTCAGATCTTCCGCGGACAGTTCCTTCAGCACGAACACCTTGCAGCGGGATAACAACGCCGAATTGACTTCAAACGAAGGATTTTCCGTCGTCGCCCCGATCAGGATGATGGAACCTTTTTCAACATACGGTAAAAACGCGTCCTGTTGGGCCTTGTTGAAACGATGGATTTCATCCACGAACAAGACGGTTTTCTCTCCCATCAGCCGTGCGCGTTCCGCGGCAGCCATGACTTCCTTGATTTCTTTGATGCCGCTGGTGACGGCGGAGAAATTGATAAAACGCGCATGCGTCTTCGCCGCGATGATGGAGGCCAGCGTCGTCTTTCCGACGCCCGGAGGACCCCAGAAAATCATCGAGGAAATCTGATCGTTCTCAATTAAGCGGCGAAGAATTTTTCCTTCCCCGATCAGATGTTTCTGCCCCGCGAATTCCTCCAGTGTTTCCGGACGTAATCGGCTTGCGAGCGGCATGGAAATCGTATTTTCATCGGTTAAAGATAACTGTTCCATAGTGACTCCTGTAATATTTATATTATACCAAAACTGTCTGCCGCATGACGAAGGAATCGCGCATAAGAAAAGCCGCGAACAGATTCACGGCTTTCCGGTTTGTGCTTGTTCCTGAAGATTACGCTTCGTAGGAATTCTTGACCTTGTTCGCTGCGACAAAGATCAATGCCGAGAGGATGGCGGTGGTCAGTAAGCTTCCCAGGTTCGACATATCCCCGCCCTTGACGAACAGCGTGATCACGTTGACAACTGCGCTGACTAAGCTCAGGATCGCTAACAGCCAAGCCCAGAACGCTGCCTTCGCGCTCTTACCGGCCTTGACAGCCAGAATGCCTTCCAGAAGAGTCAGGACTCCCGAAATCAACAGCGTAACACTGCCGATGATCAAGGTAGTCTTATCGGTACCTGCCGGAATTTCCGCTCCGCCTAAGAACGCAGCCAGTGCTAAAC
>CACZNO010000035.1 GCA_902782505.1 uncultured Erysipelotrichaceae bacterium
ACTTTTAAATATAGCACAGAAAAAAATAAAATATAAGACTGTTTTCTTTCGTATTTCTTTTCTACTATATATGTACAGAAAGGGAAGCGGAAACGCTTAGGGTACAGACCAATGGACAATTTAAAGACACAGACCATGATCGCGGCAAATCCCTGTGCTGCCGCGGACCGCAATTGACGTTTTCTCTAAAGGAACACTGACACCTGTCATACAAAAGAAAAGCGATACGTTCCTCGTTAGGTTAGCGGGAGCGGTCAAACTATTCAGGGTTTCCATAGATAAGACCTGATTCGCAAAGGAGAGGATCAGGCAGAAAACATCACAAATATTCAAATCAGGCGGGAAGGAAACTTCCCGTTTTTGTTACAATAAAGAAGGAGGATCCTATCATGAGAAAAGAATTCAAAAATATGATTTTTACACCGCTGCCGGTATTGATGATCGGCACCTACGACGAACACAACGTTCCCAACGTCATGAACGCAGCCTGGGGCGGACAGATCGACGCCAACCAGTTTGTCATCAGTCTTTCCAAACACAAAACGACGGACAATCTCCTTCTGAAAAAGGAATTCACCCTGTCCTTCGCAACCGCAAAAACCGTGAACGAAGCGGATTACTTCGGGATCCGCAGCGGCAAGAAAATCGATAAAGTCGCCTTTGCCGGATTCCATCATGAAAAAGCGCCGGATGTGGACGCGCCGGTATTTGAGGAATTCCCGCTTTGTCTGGAGTGCCGGGTGCTGGAAATGAAGCCGGACGGGGACGGGTATCTGCTGTATGGCGAGGCCATCAAAACCCTGGCGGATGAATCGATTCTGACGGATGGAAAGGCCGATCTGGGAAAACTGGGACTGATCATGTTTGACAGCGCGATGAATGTTTACCGTGTGATCGGCGAGCCTTGCGGAAAAGCGTTCCGTATCGGATTGGATTGGGAAAAATCCCGCGGTTAGGAAAGATTTTCTTCCGTGCGCGTGTTACGATAATAGATAGGAAAGAAGGTAAAGATAATATGCCATACGATGAGAGTTACGCGAAATATGTAGATCATACCGTATTGAAAATCGCGACCACGAAGGAAACCGTTTTGAAGTTCTGCGCGGAAGCGAAACAGTATCATTTTGCGAGCGTCTGCGTGAATCCCTGCAACGTTCCGCTGGTTGCGGAACAGCTGAAAGGCACCGGTGTGAAGACCTGTTGTGTCATCGGGTTCCCCTTAGGCGCGAATACGACCAAAATCAAAGCTCTGGAAACCCTAGACGCAGTGGAAAACGGAGCCGAAGAAGTCGACATGGTCATCAATGTCGGACGTCTGAAAGACAAGGACTATGATTATGTACGCGAAGATATCAAGGCGGTCGTGAACGCGGCACACCCGAAAGCTTTAGTGAAAGTCATCATCGAGACCTGTGTATTGACGGACGAGGAGAAAGTCAAAGCCTGCGAATTGTCCAAGGAAGCGGGCGCGGACTTCGTCAAGACGTCGACCGGATTCGGAACCGGCGGCGCAACGGCACATGATGTCGCGTTAATGAAGAAGACCGTCGGCGACGCGTTACAGGTCAAGGCTTCCACGGGAATCAATTCCCGCGCAACCTGCGATGAAATGATCGCGGCCGGTGCGGTACGCATGGGTACTTCCAAGGGCGTCTATATCGTGAAGGACGAACTTCCGAATCTGTAGGATCTCTTATGGCAGTTCATACATTTTATTGTCCGTCCTGGATCGATGTCGGCAAGGGAGTGCTGAATACTCTGCCGGACATCGTGAAACCGTACGGAAAGAACGTGTTTGTCGTGATGGACGCGTTTTTCGCGAACCATCCGCTCAAAGACCGCATTACGGGATTACTGCCGGGATGCGAGGTAAAATTCTATACCAAGGTTACTCCCAATCCGCGCACCAACGACATTGACGAAGGCGCGGGGATCTGCCGGGATTTCGGCGCGGAAGTCATCGTGGCGATCGGCGGAGGATCCGCCATCGATACCGCGAAGGCCATCAACATCGTCGCCACCAACGGCGGAGGGGCCTGGGATTATGCGAGACGCGCCGGCGAAACACCGCGCGAGATCGTGAAACCGTTACTGCCGCTGATTGCGGTGCCGACGACATCGGGAACCGGTTCGGAAGCGACCCGCTATTCGGTCATCACCGACCATATTACCCATGCGAAGAGCACCATCAAAACTGATTTGAACTTCCCGGTGCGCTCTCTGGTCGACCCGGAACTGACGGTTTCCATGCCGCGCAAAACCACGGCGCTGACCGGCATCGACGCCTTCGCGCACTGTTTCGAATCGTATATCGGCACCAAGGCCAACCCGTTTTCGGAAATGTTCTCGTTACAGGGAATCAAGCTGTTCATTCACAGTATTGAACGCGCGTGCGAAAACGGAAACGACATGGAAGCCCGTGAGGAAATGGCGATGTGCAGCACCCTCGGCGGACTTTCCATCACCCATTCCGCAACGACGTTACCGCACGGAATCGGTCAGGCGTTAAGCGGGGTAACCGACGCGCCGCACGGAGGCAGTATCGCTGTCTGCATGCCGGAAGTCATCCGCTGGACTTTGCCGTACGGACAGAAGAAGTTCGCGGAAGTTGCGCGCATGTTCGATCCGTCGCTAGCCTCCAAGTCCGAAGAGGAACAGGCGTACGCGTTACCGGACATCCTGGACAATCTCTTTACGAAAATTGCGGGAGAAAAGATGACGATGGCGAAGTACGGCATGACCGAGGAAAAGATCCCGGCCGTCGTCGACATGGCGTTCCACAACTATAAGGGCGATCTGTCCCGTCATCCGCGGGTCCCGACGGAGGAAGAATTAACGGAACTGATCCGCAAGTGCCTGTAGAAGTGAAAGAAAGCGTGTTCATGCGGGACACGCTTTTTTCACGCTTGATTCTTTTATGGATACAGAGTATATATGGGAAGTATGAAGATTCAGCTTTCCGATCACTTTGACATGAAGAGATTGTTGCGTTTCGCGTTCCCGTCGATCGTGATGATGGTGTTTATTTCCGTCTACAGTATTGTCGACGGGATTTTCATCTCGAATTATGTCGGAAAGATTCCGTTTGCGGCGGTCAATCTGATCATGCCGTTTCCGTTCATTATTTCCGCGATCGGGTTCATGTTCGGAACCGGCGGAAGCGCGATTACCTCCAAGTATCTCGGTCAGAAACGCCCGGAACGCGCGAACGAAAGCTTTACGACGGTGTCGTATGTGCTGTGCCTGACCGGAATCGCGGTGACAATTCTGGCGGAGATTTTTTTGCCGGAGGTCTGCCGGCTTCTCGGTGCGGATCAGGAAATGATGCCGTATTGCGTGGAGTACGGAAGAATTGTCCTGATGGGACTGACGCCGTTTATGATGCAGAATCTTTTCCAGTCGTATTTTGTGACCGCCGGGAAGCCCAAGATGGGATTGACGGTGACCGCGCTGGCAGGGATCACCAATATGATTCTGGACTATCTTCTGGTCGGCGTGCTGGCATGGGAAGTGAAGGGAGCCGCGTTGGCGACGGTTACGTCGCAAAGCGTCGGCGCCGTGATTCCGATCGTGTATTTCAGCGTGAAACAATCCAGCAACCTCCGTTTCCGGTTGGTGAAGCCGGACTGGAAGATGATCGGAAAGACAATCGTCAACGGTTCGTCGGAATTCGTTACGAATATCTCTCTGTCTTTAGTCAACATGATCTACAACCTTCAATTGATGAAATACGCCGGACATGACGGGGTATCCGCATATGGCGTCATCATGTATATCAACTTCATCTTTACGGCGGTATTCATCGGGTACGCCATCGGAACCGCGCCGGTCGTCGGATATCATTACGGTGCGAAAAACCGGGAAGAACTGCACAGTCTTTATGAAAAAAGCCTGCGCATCAATACGGTTTTCGGCGTCGTGATGACGGGGATCGCGTTTGCGTTATCGCGGGTCCTGGCAGGCATTTTCGTCAGTTACGACGCGGAATTATGGGTGATGACGACCCACGCCTTCCGGATCTATGTCTTTGCGTTTTCGATCATGGGCCTGAATATTTACGGATCGTCCTTCTTTACGGCGCTCGGGAACGGGAAGATCTCGGCGATGATTTCCTTCCTGCGCACGTTTGTGTTCCAGATCGTCTGCGTATACGCGTTCCCGGCGTTTTGGGGCATGGAGGGAATCTGGTTCGCGATCATCGGATCGGAAGGCCTGTCGGTTTTTGTCACCCTGTACGCGTTACGAAAAAACCGCGCGTTCTACGGATACTGATATAATAAAGAAAAAGACGCGGAGGCGGATATGTTATACAACACGAAGGAACAGACAATCGTTTTGGGAAACGACCGGTTCAATGTCATTTCGTTTGGCTACGGGGAAAAGGTGATGGTGATGATCGCGGGCCTGAACGCACGTGACGCGAAAGGAAAAGCCGCGGCGATGGGGCTGGCCATCTCCTATAAAGACTTTACTTCGGACTATACGGTGTATTTGTTTGACCGCCGGGAAACCCTTCCGGAGAATTTCCGGATCGAAGACATCGCGGAGGATACCGCGCGCTGTATGAAATATCTCGGATTGCGGAACGCGTATGTCTACGGGGTATCGCAAGGCGGTATGATTGCGCAATGCCTGGCAATTAATCATCCCGAACTGGTGAAAAAACTGGTGCTCGGGGTTACTGCGTGCCGGATCAATGATACGACCCGCCGCAAAATCGAGTCCTGGTGCGCGATGGCGGATGCGGAGAACCTGAAAGGAGTACTGGAAGATTACTTTTACGAAACCTACTCCGAAGCGTATCTGAAGAAGTTCCGCCGGCTGATTCCGATGGCCTTGAAGACCGCCAGGTTTATGAAGCCCGCAAGGTTTTCGATCCTGGCGAAATCCATTCTGTCCTTCGACGTCTATGATCGGTTGAACGAAATTACATGTCCGGTGTTGGTGCTCGGAGGCAAGGAAGATAAAATCGTCACCCCGGAAGGCTCTTTGGAAATTGCGGAGAAACTCGGCTGTGAGTGTTTTCTGTACGAGGGACTCGGACATTCCGCGTACGAGGAAGCATCGGATTTCAACGACCGGGTGTTGCGGTTCTTCGCGGACTGACAGACAAAAGCGCTCCTTGCGGAGCGCTTTCTTTCAAGGAAGATGGTAAGGAGACTAAGAGATTCGTTCAAACGACAGGAATTCGGTTCCGCGGAAAGTTACTTTTCCGTATTCTCCTTCCGTAATTCCGGTATATACATCCATGGGAACACGGAACTCCATCCGGTCGCCGCTTTCCACTTCAAAGGTGACGTAATAATCGGTATCCGTGAAGGAAACCATGTCGTTTTGCGCATGCCGGAAGGATTCGCTTTTGCGCTTTGAATCGACAAACGCGTCGACGGTCAATACCGGGGAGCGTCTGTTTTGGGCCATTTGCCGGAAAGCGCTGATGAATACGAAGATCACCATTCCCAGGATCAAAGCGAATATTACCGGAAAAAGAACCGGGAAGAACGAACTGCCGAAGGTGTGGAACATTTCAGCTGCCTCCTTTACACCTTCATTATAGCGGCTTTTCTTTGTGCCGGGAGTTGACAGAAATCCCGGAATGTAAGGAATTCCGCGGCGGAAAAGTTGCCAAGGGCTGAAGAAAACTCTTATAATGAATTCGACTTTTCAGAAAGAGGAACAGCAATGTACGGTAGAAAAGAAGTGGAACAGTATTTAAACGGCCTCGGTATCGAGTATCATATCGTAGACCATCCGGCCGCCTGGACGACGGAAGACGCGGACAAATACATTGAGGGCATGGAAGGTATCGCCTCCAAGACCCTTTTGATGGCGGGACGGAAAGACCGGAAGTTCTACATGTTCATCATGGATGAAAAGAAGATGCTGGATCTGAAAAAACTCGGAGAAATCACGCAGGACCGTCTTCATTTCGCCAAGGAAGAATACATTCAGTCCAAACTCGGACTGGTGCCGGGCGTTGTATCGCTGTTCGGATTATTGAATAACGAAGAACATGATATCGCTGTTTTCGTGGATAAAGAAGTTCTGAACGAACGGATCATCACATTCCATCCCAACGTCAATACCGGCACCCTGTTTATGAGCGTAGAGGATATGTTCAAGGTATTGAAGGATCTCGGATATAGCTGTCAGGTTTTGGATTTGTAGAAAGGGAAAACTATGAAAAAACTATTCGGAGGATTGAATATAACATGGCCGAAACTGATCGTCTCGGCGGTTATACTGGGGATTTACACCGGTATCATGGCGATGGCGCCGTTTGCGAAAGATACGTCGCTGGCGGATATCTCCATCTATTTTGACCGCTGGGTGCTGTTCGGGATTCTGATCATCATGAACAGCAAATCCGCGAAGGAATCCGCGCTGAAGTGCTTCGTGTTCTTTCTGATCAGCCAGCCGCTCGTATTTCTGGTACAGGTGCCGTTTAACGCGTACGGATGGGGCATCTTCGTATACTACAAGTATTGGTTCATGTGGACCTTATTGACGATCCCGATGGGCTATATCGGGTATCATATGAAACAGAACAAGTTGTGGGGTGTATTGATCCTGGCGCCGATGCTGTTATTGGTGGGATTACAGTATTATGGGTATGTTCATGAAACTGTCACCTTCTTCCCGCGGCATCTTTACAGCTGCATCTTCTGCGTGATCACTATGATCCTGTATTCCCTGTTTGTGTTTGACAACAGGAAAAACGTTTTGATCTGCACGGCTTTGACCGCAGTGATCCTTCTGGCGTCCACCGGATGGGCGTTCACACACAAATCCGCGTATGATACGCAGCTTTTATCCAGCGGGGGCGAACGCACCGGAATCGAATACGACGATTCCTACAAGGTGTATCTGGCGGATCCGGCCTACGGAACGGTGGAAATCGTCTACATCGAAAGCATCGAAACGTACATGGTCCAGGCGCATTTCACAAAACTGGGAGATACCGAACTCACCCTGGAATCTCCTTCGGGAGAGAAAACCGTGTATAAGCTGACGGTTTACCGCAACAGTTACGAAGTCGAACGAAAACCGTAAAAAAACCTGATGCGATGTCATCAGGTTTCTTTTTTGATGGAGCGGGTGACGGGAATCGAACCCGCGTATTCAGCTTGGGAAGCTGATGTTCTGCCATTGAACTACACCCGCAGTGCCCTTATATTATAAAGGCTTTTGCGAAGAATGCGCAAGGATTTAGAAAAATCTTCCTTCGCCCTCATATACAATACAGACAAATCCCGGACCGACATGGGAACCGATCGTAGGGCCTTCGGTCTGGATCGTGATTTCTCCGGCTTCCGGATAGTATTTCCGGATCATGTCGGATACGAACCAGGCATCTTGCGGACAATCCGCGTGGAAGACGAAGAATTCCTTGCCTTTGGGATCGCCGATATCTTTTTTGATGGACTTGATCATCTGGAGAAGCGCCTGTTTCTTGCCGCGCGCCTTGGCGGAACTGACTAAGGTTCCTTCATCGCTGACATACAGGATCGGCTTGATGTTCAAAAGAGTGCCCGCGATTGCGGCGGCGTTGGAAAGTCTTCCTCCGCGGCGCAGCCATTGAAGATCGTCCACCATAAAGTGGTGCATGACCTTGAGCTTGTAATGTTCCGCAAAACGGATGCACTCGTCAAACGAGGCGCCGGCTTCCTTGCGCTTTTCGGTCTGGTAAACCAGGAAGGCGAGTCCTGCGGAAATACAGCGGGTGTCTACGGAATAAAAACGGCGGTCCGGGAAATCCCGGCGAATCGCCTGTACGGCCGCTTCACAGTTGTTGAAGGAATTGGAAACCGCGCGCGTCATATCGAAGAAAAGAACGTCTTTTCCCTGTTTCGCCAGTCCCTTGAAGAACTCATAGTAGTTGTATTCCGGAATCTGCGCGGTGCTGGGTAAGGAACCCTGACGCATCTTCGTGAAAAGTTCCTTCTTGGTCTGTTCCCGGCAGTCATCGATCACGACGTGCCCGTCGATCACGAAGGTATAGGAAATGAAGGGAATGTTGTGTTCGTCTAAGTAGCTGCGGTCCAGATCGGATGTGGACGCGGTTGCGATAATAAAGTCTTGCGCCATGTGTTTTCTCCGTAAACAAAAACTATTATAGGAAAAAAAGACTGTTTTGACTATAGGAGAATCAGTAAAATAGAGACAGGAGGATTCCGGTATGTTTCTGATCATGACGGTAACGGAGAAATCCGAACAACTGGATTTTCATCAGGTCACGGAATGTGAAAACTGCGGACGGGTAGGGGCCGTCGAGGTATTTATGATATACCGGTGTTTTTGTCTGTTCTTTTTGCCGGTGTGGAAGTTTGACCGGCGGTATTACGCGAAGATGAACTGCTGCGGCGCAGCGCGGGAAATTCCGAGGGAAACCGGAGAGGCGATCCGCCGCGGGGAAGAGGTGTTTCTGGATCCTGCCATGTTCCGGAATCTTCCCGTTTCGCATTATAAAGAATGCCCGGTATGCGGATACCGGACAGAAGAAGACTTTGATTATTGCCCGAAGTGCGGAAATCCCTTGACTAGGGGGTAAGAAGCGCGAGCCATTCCTTCCGTAAACCGTCGAACCGCATGCGCGCGTTGGCGGGAGAGGTGGAAGGAAGCTTCGTATAGGGGACCTTTACGGAAGCAGACTGGTATTTCAAAAAGTACCGGTACGCGGTATTTCCGTTAAGATAGATATGACGGATCGGCGCGTGTTCCAGAATGCGTGAAAGATCGTTGGGAATTTCGTCGTGAATCGACGCGTCGCCGGAACCCCGGACCGTGCATTCCGCCAATACATCCCATAACGCGATATGATGATCGTGCAGGAAACGGATCTTTTCTTCCGTCGTATCGGGAAGCGGAACCTCGTACAGGGAAGCCAGAAGTTTCCAGAACCGGTTTTGCGGATGACCGTAATAAAACCGCACTTCCCGGGATTTTACGGAAGGGAAGGAGCCCAGAATCAGGATTTCCGCGCTGTTGTCATAAACCGCGGGAAATTCATGGGTTGCGTGAACCGGTATTTGTTTCATAGAATTAGTATATCACGCCCGTTCGGGTGTAAAATAGAAAGGTAGACAGGAGGCAGGATAATGGAATTTTGGGCACACCGAGGCTGCAGCTTCAAATATCCGGAAAATACCCTGAAGGCGTTTGAAGAAGCGCTGGAATACGACATCCGCGGAATCGAATTGGACGTACAGCTGACAAGAGACGGGGTTCCGATGGTTTTTCATGATGAAAAAGTGGACCGGGTCACCAACGGGAAGGGATACCTGAAGGATTACTGGTTCAAGGATTTACGGCAACTCAAGATCCTGGCGACGGACGGGACGGAGTATATGATCCCGACCCTGACGGAAGTTTTGAATCTTCTGGAAGGACCGATGAAAGAACGCGGATTAACGCTGAACATCGAACTGAAAAACAGCGAAGTGCACTACGAAGGCCTGGAAAAAATTGTTCTGGCGATGGTGAAGGAACGCGGTCTGGAAGAACATGTGGTATATTCGTCGTTCTCGTTTGAGTCCCTGAAACTGTTGAAGGAACTGGACGAAAACGCGGATATCGCGATTCTGCATAAGAGCGTCAGCGAGTGCGTCAAGCGTGCGAACAAACTCGGCGTCAAATCCATTCATCCGTATGTGCGCAACGTACGCAAAAAGACGGATTTGAATAAACGCGGGTTTACGGTGCGCTGCTGGAACACGGGAAGACACGAACCGTTCCACGGGCAGACGAACATGATCGACTATATCGACCCGCAGGATCTCGAGAAAAAAGGCGTCAACGTTTATATGACAAATATTCCGGAGCGGTATACCTACCGCAAGGATTAAGCCGGAAAAATTTCCAACCGACAACGAAAAAAAGCGTTTTCCGTACTGTGAAAACGCTTTTATTGCGAAAACTTTCACAAATCTGTTGCGCGCATGTATTTTATATGTTAAATTGTTAACAAGTAAAAGTGAAATATTTCACATGGAGGACTGCAATGGCACAGAAGAAGAAAGAAACGAAGAAACTGAATATTGTCCGTACCGAAGCTGCAGTGGATGTACCGGAAGTGGATGAAAAGGTCGCGAAGGCGCTTATCGCACTGGACGAATACGCGAATTACGACCAGGAAAAAATTGACTACATCGTCGCAAAGTGCTCCGTCGCGGCACTGGACGCACACGGGGAATTGGCGAAACTGGCCATCGAGGAAACCGGACGCGGAATCTTTGAAGACAAGGCGACCAAGAACCTGTTCGCATGCGAATACATCGTCAACAACATGCGTCATCTGAAGACAGTCGGTGTGATCGATGAAGATCCGGTCACCGGCATTACGAAAGTAGCGGAACCGGTCGGTGTTGTCGCGGGTATTACCCCGGTCACCAACCCGACGTCCACGGCGATTTTCAAATCGCTGATCTGTTTGAAGACGCGCAATCCGATCATCTTCGCGTTCCATCCCAACGCGCAGAAATCTTCGGTTGCGGCAGCGAAGATCTGTTATGAAACGGCGATCGCGGCCGGCGCGCCGGAAAACTGCATCCAGTGGATCGAAACTCCGTCCATGGACGCGACCACGGCGTTAATGAAACACCCGGGCGTATCGACGATTTTGGCAACCGGCGGAAACGCCATGGTCAAAGCGGCGTATTCCTGCGGGAAACCGGCGTTAGGCGTCGGTGCGGGAAACGCTCCGGCATATATCGAAACCACCGCGAATATCAAACAGGCAGTCAACGATATCGTGATGTCCAAGGGCTTCGATAACGGAATGGTCTGCGCTTCCGAACAGACCGTCATCGTCGACAAGGAAATCTATGACGACGTAAAGGAACTGTTCAAAACCTACAACGTGCACTTTGCGACCAAGAAGGAAAAAGCGCTGTTGGAGAAATACATGTTCGGTTATGAAGCCGGATCCGAAGGCGTGGAAAACGCGAAGCTGAATCCGGTGATCGTCGGAAAGAAGGCGGCGTGGATCGCGGAACAGGCCGGATTCAAGGTCAACCCGCACACCAGCCTGATCATTGCGGAACTCGATCATCCGGGAGTTGACGAACCGTTGTCCCGTGAAAAGCTGAGTCCTGTACTGGCGATGGAAAAAGCGGAATCGGTCGAAGACGGATTCGACAAAGCGGAAGGTACGGTTATGCTGGGAGGCGTCGGACACACGGCGGCGATCCATACCGCAAACGCTTCTTTGGCCCAGGAATACGGCAAGCGCATCAAGGCGTGCCGTCTGATCTGGAATTCCCCGACGACCTTCGGCGGTATCGGAAACATCTACAATTCCTTCCTTCCGTCCCTGACTCTCGGGTGCGGTTCGTACGGACACAACTCCGTTTCGGGCAACGTCAGCGCCGTCAATCTTCTGAACATCAAACAGATCGGAAAAAGGAGAAATACCATGCAGTGGTTCAAGATCCCGCAGAAAATCTATATCGAACAGAACTCCATTGAATACTTACAGGGCATGCGTGATATCGAACGCGCCTTCATCGTCACCGACCGTTCCATGGTCGATCTGGGTTATGTGACCCGTATCACCGATCAATTGGCACAGCGGCGCAACAAGGTTCAGGTCCAGTTATTCTGCGACGTGGAACCGGATCCGTCCATTCAGACAGTCAAGAAGGGCTGGAGCCTCATGCAGGCATTCAAACCCGATACGATCATCGCGTTAGGCGGCGGATCCGCCATGGACGCGGCGAAGGGCATGTGGTTATTCTACGAACATCCGGAAGTAGACTTCGACGATCTGAAACAGAAATTCATGGATATCCGCAAACGTGCCTTCAAGTATCCGGAACTCGGCAGAAAGACCCGTCTGGTCTGCGTACCGACAACTTCCGGCACCGGTTCTGAAGTTTCCCCGTTCGCGGTCATCACGGATAAGGAAACCAACCG
>CACZNO010000036.1 GCA_902782505.1 uncultured Erysipelotrichaceae bacterium
ATTACACAGACCGGGAAACTCCCTGGACCCGCATCATTGAACACAAGTGGTTTGAGTTCGGCAAGGATCAAAACGGAAACGATCTGCCCAAGACCGTGATCAGCCGGGAATACAGCGCCAAATGGAAACCGGGAGACGAACCGTACTACCCGGTCAACGACGCGAAAAACAGCGAACTGTACAAAAAATACGCGGAACTGGCTGCCAAAGAAGAAAACGTTCTCTTCGGAGGACGCTTGGGCGAATACAAGTATTACGATATGGACCAGGTCATCGCGTCCGCATTGGAACGCATGAAAAACTATTGAAAGGCATAGAATATGATTACTGTACATCTGTATTACACCGGGAAAAACGGCGCAGCGCGCGCCTTCGCCGAAGAGATGGAAGCTTCCGGCATCGCGGATGCAATCCGCAAGGAAGACGGAAATCTCGGGTATCGCTATTACGCACCGCTGGACGATCCGGAAACGATTCTGTTGGTGGACAGCTGGCGGGACGAAGAAGCCATCGACGTACATCACGCAAGTCCGATGATGGCGGAATTGGCGGCGCTTAGGGAAAAATACGATCTGCACATGAAGGCAGAACGGTTTTTGAGCGATGAAAGGGAAACGGACGAACGGTTTCTTAGGAAATAAGAGAAAATGATCGATCTTTCGAAATTTGACCAAAAATACGTGGAAGTTACGGATATTTGGGGCGACACCTATGTCGGAGTCGCGGATTTTTGGTGTGCGGAATTCTGCGGATGCGAATTCGGCAAGGAAGAGGACGCGATCAAAATTGAAGATCTTCTTTTGTATGTATCCCAGATCCGCTCGATCGCCGAAACAACGCCGCACGGAACAGCGGAGATTTGGACCGAACGTCTGATTTTGCGGAAGTACCGCGAAGACGACGCGGAACAATTGTATAAGTACATCGGCACCGATCCGGATGTCGAAAAGTACTCCGGATGGAATCCCTACAAGACGCCGGAAGAAGCGAAGAAAACCGTCGAAGAATACATCCGCCGGTACCGGGAAGACGAACACTTCTACGCCTGGATCATGGACTCGGAAGATGTCGTGTACGGAATCATCGGAGCCTACGATTACAAAGACGGTGAGATCGAAGTCGGGTTTACGGTCGTATACGATGTCCGCGGACGCGGGTACGCGACCGAAGCCTTGAAGGCGGTTTTGAAACACCTGACGGAAAACGAAGGAATTTCCTGTGTAACAGCGTGGTGCGCCGCGGACAACACCGGATCCCGGAAAGCGATGGAAAACGCCGGCATGAAACTCGTGCGCATGAAGAAAAACGGCTTGGAAGCCGGCGGCCGGCTCTATGATAAGCTGACATACAAATATCACCGGAAAAACGGATAGGAAGCGGTTTTCCGGGGCGAGTGATGATATAATGAACGTGTGAGAGTGCGCACGTTCATTTTCTAGTGCGAAAAAAGGAATATAAACGATAGGAGAGAGAGTATGAAAAAGATCGGAATCGTCTCAATCGGATACGGATGGCTGCCGTGCGAACACGGACCGTCCCGGTTTTACTACATCGCGAAAATCTTTTCCGAACAGGGATACGATGTGGAACTGATCACGACGACGTACCAGCACTTTGACAAGGCACCGCGGGATAAGGAGAAGATCCTGTCGATGGGGTATCCGTTCAAAATCACGTTCATCGAAGCTCCGGCCTATAAAAAGAATATCGATCCTTCGCGCATCTACAGCAACCTCGTCTTCGCGAAGAACGTCACGAAATATCTGAACGAATCCGCCGGATATGACGTGATTTACTGTTCGATCCCGTCCAACCGCGTGGCGCGCAGAGTGGCGGAATACTGCGCTAAAACGAACACACCCTTGATTACGGACGTCGAAGATCTCTGGCCGGAAGCCATGGAGATGGTCATCCGTAACGGCGCGGCGAGAAAACTTCTCTTCCCGTTGAAAAACGACGCGGAAAAAGTATATGCGTTATCCGACGCCGTCATCGGGACTTCCGAGGAATATACGGCGCGCGCCTATAAGAATCAAAAACGCGATATTCCCTACAAAACGGTGTACGTGGGATGCGATATGGCGGTCTTTGATAACGGGATCCGCGATTACGCCGGTGAAATCGAAAAACCGGACGGAGAGATCTGGATCATGTATGCCGGATCGATCGGGACCAGCTATGACATCGATAACCTCGTGGAAGCGGCGAAGATCTTCCGTGATGAAGGCGACGCGCGGATCCGGTTTATGATTCTGGGAACCGGTCCGGAAAAGGAACGGCTGGAAAAACTCGCGGAAGAGTACGGATTGTCCAATGTGCGCTTTTTGGGATACACGGCATATCCGAAGATGGCCGCATATCTTTCCAAGGGCGATCTTACCGTCAATTCGTTTGTCAAAGGCGCGCCGCAATCCATCGTCAACAAGGTCGGGGATTATCTGGCGGCCGGCAAACCGATGATCAATACTCTGGAAAGCCCGGAATTCATGGGCTTGGTGGAAAAATACGGTTTCGGAAAGAATGTTGAACCGGGAAAACCCGCCGCATTCGTCAAGGCCGTAAAGGAATTGCTGGAAGATCCGGCGCGGTATGCGAAGATGTGCGAAAACGCGCGGCATCTGGCGGAAACCGCTTTTGACCGCGAACACGCCTACCTGACGATGGTGAAAACGGCGGATGATCTGATTGAGGCACGGCGTCATGGCAGATAAGATTTCCGTGATCATTCCGGTATACAACGTCGAAACCACCCTGCGGAAATGCGTGGATTCGGTACTGGCACAAACTTATCCCGATATCGAGATCATTCTTTCGGATGACGGTTCGAAAGACAATTCGGGAGCGATTTGCGATGAATACGCGGCGAAATATCCGGAGAAAATCCGGGTGATCCATGAAAAAAACGGCGGACTGGCGACCGCACGCAATCGGGCGATGCCCTATGTGACAGGCAAGTACATGGGCTTTCTCGATTCCGACGACTGGATCGTACCGGATATGTACGAGTACCTTTACGGATTAATGAAGAAGACGGACTGTACGGTATCCATGTGTTCGTTCGCGAGGGAGGAAAAAGATCTCGATTACGGAACGGAAAACGAAAAGATCACGGTATATGAAGGCGAACGGGAGATCCGGGAGTTCTTCTACCGGCTGCACGGGGAACCGAGTTTCTATTCCGTGTGGAACCGGTTATATAAAACCGAAGAAGTCCGCGATCTGAGATATCCGGACGGGCATATCAACGAAGACGTGTATTTTACGTATCTGGTTTACCGTCAAAGCAAGAAGCTGGCGGTATCCTCCCTGAAGAAGCACTTCTATTACAAAAACCCTGCGGGTATTACGCGAAACGGCTTAAGGGCGCGGGATGAAGATCTTTTATGGATCTGGGACCGGATCACGGAAATGGAAAAAGATACGCCGTATGCGGAATATGCCGTATTGAACCGCAAGCGCGCGTCGTATACCCTGTGCGCCAAGGCATTGGTCTACGGAAAAGCGAAAGACGTGGACCCGCAGAAATACGCCGCGTGGAAAAAAGAAGTCAAAGAGAATTATAAGGACCTTAGCGCCGGGGACATGATCCGGGGAAGCCGGAGGATATTGTTGTGGTGGATCGCAAAGGTCTCCAGATAAGGAGTGAGGTAAAATGTTGAATTTCTGTGTCGGACCGGTGATGTCGTCCGCGGAAGTATTGGAAGTAGGGGGACAACAGATTCCGTATTTCCGGACCCCGGAGTTTTCCAAGGTGATGCTGGAAAATGAAAAACTGGTATTGAACTTCGCGCATGCGCCGAAAGACGCACGGGTCGTTTTCCTGACCGGATCGGGATCTGCGGCTATGGAAGCCGCGGTTATGAACACCCTGTCCCAAGAGGACAAGGCGATCGTCGTCAACGGCGGAAGCTTCGGCGCGCGTTTTGAAAAACTGCTGGAGATCCATAAGATCCCGCATGATACGATCCGTCTGGAAGCCGGACACGCATTGCGCAGGGAACACCTGGAACCCTACGACGGGAAAGGCTATACCGCGTTTTTGATCAACGTCGACGAAACCTCGACCGGGATCCTCTACGATATGGATCTGGTAGCGGAATTCGCAAAACGCAACGGATGGTTTGTGATCGCGGATACGGTGAGCGCGTTTCTGACCGATCCGTTTGATATGGAAAAATGGGGCGTCGGAGTGATGCTGACGGGATCCCAGAAAGCGTTGGCCTGCGCGCCGGGTATCAGTCTTCTGGTGCTGGCAAAATCCGCACTGGAACGGATCGACCGGATCGATCCCGCATGCATGTATCTCAATCTGAAGGACGCTTTGGTCAACATGGAACGCGGACAGACGCCGTTTACCCCGGCAGTCGGAACGCTGCTGCAGATCCATGCGCGGCTCAAACAGATTGAACGGGACGGCGGCGCGGAAGAAGAAGTCCGCAAGGCAGCGCGCATGGCCGCGTATTTCCGCTCGAAAATCGCGGGTCTTCCGTTTGAAACCTTCGCGGAAACCCCGGCCAACGGCGTGACCTCTTTACGGGTCAAAGAAGGATACGATGCCTACAAACTGTTCGAGGCGATCAAGGACCATTACGGAATCTGGATCTGTCCCAACGGCGGAGCATTGAAAAATACCGTGTTCCGGATAGGACATATGGGAGATCTTCATGAAAAAGACTACGATGTCCTGGTAGATGCGCTGAAAGACGCGCTGGAACACGGCTACGGCAAGGAGTAACGACATATGATCAAAGTGATTACCTACGGCACCTATGACCTCTTACACGAGGGGCATATACGGCTTCTGAAACGCGCAAAAGCGTTGGGAGACTACCTGATCGTCGGCGTAACGTCCGAGGACTTTGACCGTTCCCGCGGTAAAATCAACGTCAAACAATCCCTGGCGGAGCGTATTGAAGGCGTCCGCAGCACCGGACTCGCGGATGAAATCATCGTCGAGGAATACGAAGGACAGAAGATCGATGATATCCGCCGTCTGGGCGTGGATATTTTTACGGTCGGTTCCGACTGGGTCGGTACCTTTGATTATCTGAAGGAATACTGCCAGGTGATTTATCTGGAACGCACACAAGGCGTTTCCAGCACCCAGATCCGCGCGGAAAAAGGCAGACTGCGTATCGGATTGTTGGGAGATTCGACGATTCTCGACAAATTCATCCGGGAATGCAAGTATGTCAACGGCGTGGAACTGACCGGAATCGCCAACGAAGATACGGATTGCCTGTCCGATATCTGTAAGGCTTTGCCGCTGGTTACGAAGAATTATGATGAAATTCTGGATTGTTCGGACGCGGTATATATCATTTCGCATCCGTCCAGACATTATGAAGAAGTCAAACACGCACTGGAGCGCGGAAAACATGTCATCTGCGAATCACCGATTGCCCTGAAGCGAAATCAGGCAGAAGAATGTTTCCGCCTGGCCAAAGAAAAGGGACTGATTCTGCTGGAAGGAATCAAGACTGCGTATTCCATGGCTTACGGAAGACTCGTTCTGATGGCCAAAACCGGCAAGATCGGCAATATTATCTCCATCGACGCGACCTGTACGAGTCTGCGGGATCTGCGTCAGTTCAGCGAAAAGGAACTGGATCGGGAATGGAACAGCATCACTGCCTGGGCACCCAACGGATTATTGCCGGTGTTCCAGCTGCTGGGAACTTCGTACAAGGATCTTCGGATCGTGACGCGGATTCTCGATGAAGAAAGAAAACTCGACGCGTTTACCAAGATTGAGTTTGTTTATCCGAATGCGGTGGCGTCCGTGAAAGTCGGAACCGGTGCGAAGTCGGAAGGCGAAATGGTCATTTCCGGCACCAAGGGATATATTTATGTCCCGGCGCCGTGGTGGAAGACCGATTACTTCGAAATCCGCTATGAGAACAGCAACGACAACAAGCGTTACTTCTACCAGTTAGACGGAGAAGGGATCCGCTATGAAATCGTGGCGTTCTCGCGCGCGGTGGAAACCGGGAAAAACTTCGCGTATATTTCCAAAGAAGCTTCGGAGGGAATCGCGGAAATCATGGAAAAATACCATGACGGAGAAGGAGTTCTTCGTATTTAACGAAACGGTCCGCGTATGGAAAAATCATGGATCGCGAATATCGCGGGATTGGACAGAGTCCGTTCGGAACTCTACGAAACCGCGGAGGATTTGAAAGTATCGGTCATTGTGCCGGTCTACAAAGTGGAACAATATCTTCCGGCGTGTCTGGATTCTTTAATGGCGCAGACATACCGGAATTTTGAAATTGTCGCGATCGATGACGGAAGTCCGGACCGCTGCGGAGAGATCCTGGACGAATATGCGAAAAAAGACCCGCGGATCAAGGTGTTTCATAAGGAAAACGGCGGAATCGCGGAAGTACGCAATTTCGGACCGGCGCATGCCGAAGGTGATCTGATTGCGTATGTCGATTCGGACGATCTGGTGCACCCCGACTATCTCAGAATACTGGTGTCGGCGCTCACCGGGGAAAACGCGGACATCGCCGCGTGCGGATTCGTGCGCTGTTACGAAGACACCGGGAAGGCGCATTATCATCGCCGCGCCGACACGCCGGTCGTCATGAACCGCGGCGAAGCGATCCGGGATTATCTTTCACCGGCGAACTATATGTCCGTGAATACCTGGAACAAGGTTTACCGCAAAGAACTTTTCGAATACGGGGACATCGTGTTTCCCCCGGGAAAAATCTACGAAGACGCGCTGACGATGCACAAGATTTACGCGCATTGCGACAAGGCGGTGTTCGTGGATGAACCGCTGTATTATTACCGCCAGCGTTTCGGAAGTATCATGAACGCGGCGTTTGACAAGCGCTGTCTGGCGTTAAGGACGATTTATCCAAACGTGGAAAAGGAACTGGAAGAACGCGGATATCACCTGCCGCAGGAACTGGAGATTTACCGGCTGGTGAACGATTTGAATATGATCAACGCGATTTCCGACGCACGTAAGCCGGATAAAGCGTTGTGGAAGGAAATGCAGAAGGAAATCCTTGTGCGCAAGGAAGAATACCGGAACAATCCGGGACTGACGAAGAAACAGAAAATTGCGCTGACTTTGATTGAAATGGGAATGCCGGTGTACGTTTTGGCGCGCCGGGTGTTAAAATGGAAAAGCAGTCTGTAGAA
>CACZNO010000037.1 GCA_902782505.1 uncultured Erysipelotrichaceae bacterium
ACCGGACAGCATCCTGCCGGTATCGTCGTATGCCCCAAGATCAACCAGATCCACGATTTCACACCGCTGCAGTATCCGGCCAACAACGATGAATCTCCCTGGAAGACGACCCACTTTGCGATCAAGGATCTGCACGACACGATTTTGAAGCTCGATATTCTGGGGCACGTCGATCCGACGGCGATCAAAATGCTGGAAGACATGTCCGGCATCGATCCCATCAGCATTCCTCTGCACGACGAGGAGACCCTGGCGTTATTCAACAGCACCGAGTCCCTCAACATCCTGAACAAGGATATCCCGTATAATGAAGTTAACGGAGCGCTCGGTTTGCCGGAATTCGGTACGAAAACCTCCAGAAACGTTCTCTACGAGACGAAACCGAACAGTTTCGCGGAATTGGTCACCCTGGAAGGATTAACGCACGGTACGGACGTATGGGCCAATAACGCGCAGGATCTGATCCGGGAAGGAACCTGCACGATCAGCACCGTCATCGGATGCCGTGACGATATCATGACCTATTTGATCGGAAAGGGACTCGACAAAAAGGAATCCTTTGACATCATGGAAAAAGTCCGCAAGGGCAAGGGACTTACACCGGCTTGGGAAGAAGATATGCGGGCGCACGATGTGCCGGAATGGTATATCAACTCCTGTAACAAGATCAAATACATGTTCCCCAAGGCGCACGCGGTGGCATATTGCATGATGGCGTTGCGCATCGCCTGGTTCAAGGTGCATCATCCGGAATACTTCTATGCGGTCTATTTCAGCATTCGTGCCGACGCCTATGAAATTGATACGATGATCGCCGGGGAAGGCGCGATCTATGACCGCTTACTGGAACTGGAATCCAGGAAGAACGCGAAGGGTAAGGATGCCCTGAGCGCCAAGGAAAACAACATCTACGCCGTTCTGGAAGTCGCCTACGAAATGTATCGCCGGGGCTACCGTTTTGAAAACATCAGCCTCGAAAAATCGGATTCCTATCGCTTTATCGTGAATCCGGAAGATCATCATTCCATCATACCGCCGTTCACATCCATCGACGGTTTAGGCATTTCCGTTGCGAATTCCGTTGTGGAAGCACGCAAACAATACCCGTTTATCTCGCGGGAAGATCTTACCCAGCGCACGTCGCTTTCCGGTACACATATGGATATTCTGGACCGGATGGGCGTATTGAAGGGTTTGCAGGACACCAACCAGCTGAGTCTGTTCTAGGAGGCATATGACCGAATTGGAGCGTTACCGTAAAGGATTGATCCTGATGGCATTCGGCATCGTTTTTGTCGTCGGATCGATCCCTCTTGCGTATAAAAACGGCACGATCGATGTCGTTCCCGACTTCATCGGCTGGGTGCTTATGTTGATTGCGCTTCCGTATATGTACCGGGAAGAAGTGCCCAAGACGATGAAATACGTTGTGATCGCGGATATCGCCGCATCCTTTGTGATGTGGGTTTTGGATATCTTTCATCCCGTATCCAATTTCTTCATCAATGCGCTGCTGATCGCCGGGGAAGTCTATGTCATCTATTACTTACTGAACCAGGTCTATCTGGCGGGGGAGCGCGGAGACAGCGAGATCATCCGGTTTGTTGCCCCCTTAAGGGATTCGTATACCTGGTGTGTACCTTTGACACTGGTATTATCGTCCATTCCCGGTGTATTTGCGCTGTTCGCGGTGATTACCGGCGTGATTTCGATGGCGTTGGGTTTAGTGATGATTGCGTTATGTGTGATCGTTCGTATAGAATTAAGAAGAGATTAAATCTACCGGAATAAAGCAGGGAGGGGTATTTATGAAGAGGTCTGCGAGAATATGGCTGTATGAAGCGTTGATTCTTATTTTCATGATTGCGGTGACGGTTTTCATTTTCCAAACTGACAATAAAACGTTCCGTATCGCGGGATATATCATTCTGGGAATCGGTGTTCTTCTGATCCTTCTGATCGCAGTTCGCCAGCAGAAACTGGCACTGGAAGCAAAAGAAAAAGGGGACAATGAAGAAAAGGCAAAATCCACGCCGGAGCTTACCGACCGTGAAAGAAGAGTTTTAAGAACCAAGTTCTTAGTATTGACGGCGGTCATTCTTCTGATGATGGGCGTCGTATTCCTGCTTTATATCAAGACAGCGTCTCCTTTGATCAAGGCGATCTGCCTGGTCAGCCTTCCGGTTTTAGTCATCTTGTGGTTCATTTTGGTTTCCTTAATCCGGAACAACCGTATTTAACCGGGAAAAGTTTTTTGCGGAAATATTCAAAAACGTTGATATTTCCAATAAAGTTCGTTATAATGACGGCGTAATAGGAGTGGCGGTGCCACTCCTTCATTTATGGTAAGGAGATTTATGGCAGAACTGAGTAAAATTCGTGAAGTGATAGAACCGATGATTCAAAACGAGGATCTGATCCTGTACGATCTGCGATTTACCGCTACCGATGGGATGCGGACTCTGCAGGTGATGATCTGCGATAAAGAGTACGGTATGGACATGGATACCTGTGAAAAGGTTTCCGATCTGATCAGCACCGCGCTGGACGCTTCCGACCTTTTGGCGGACAGTTATCTTCTGGATGTCTGTTCTCCGGGGGCGGAACGCGAATTGCGCGATGAGAAAGAAATCGAAAGCGCCGTAGGTAAGTACGTGCATATCGAATTAAAGAATCCGAAAGAGGGAATTGACACTCTGGAAGGATATCTGAAGGAAAACACACCGGATTCCGTTACACTGGAATACCGCGTGAAAACAAGAAAGAAAGAGTTCACGGCAGCGAAAGACAATCTCCGCAAGATTCGTCTCGCGGTCGAAATATAGTGGGGGAAAGGAATATGGAGCTCGATTATAAAAAGATTAAAGCAAGTATCGGATTACTGGCGGAAGCGTATCATCTTCCGATGGATGTCGCAGAAGACACGCTGAAGGAAGCGCTGGCCAAAGGATACCGCAAGCACATCAACGTACCGGACATCATGATCCGCGTCGAAATGGATGACAAAAACGAACGGATCCTGATGTACCAGCAGAAAACCGTCGTTGCGGATGAACCGGAAGACGACGAACTCGAGATCTCGCTGGAAGACGCGCAGAAGGAATATCCGAACATCCTGATCGGTGACATGTATGAAACGCTGATCCCGGACGCGGAATCCATCACCACCTTCGGAAGAGGCGATGTCGCGTTGGTGAAAAACGTTTTGCGTCAGAAGACCAGAGAAGCGCAGAAACAGGAAATCTACGATAAATATATCGACCATGTCGGTGATATGGTCAACGGAATCGTCGACAAGGTCGAGGAACGGTTCGTCATTGTCCGTCTGGATTCGACGGAGGCTCTGATGCCGAAGAGCGCGCAGATGCCGCAGGAACTGTACCGCGAAGGCGACCGCATCCGTGTGATCATCTCCGATGTCAACAAGGACACCAAGGGTTCCCAGGTGCTTGTCAGCCGTGCGGACCGGAATCTTGTCAAGCGTTTGTTTGAATTGGAAGTACCGGAAATTTACCAGGGCATCGTAG
>CACZNO010000038.1 GCA_902782505.1 uncultured Erysipelotrichaceae bacterium
ATCAATGAAAAAGGACACTTTCCGAAACATTTCCGGAACTGTGTCCTTTTTTTCTTGTACGATTTATTCGCCTCTCTGTTTCATCGTCGGGAACAACAATACGTCGCGGATCGATGGCTGTTCCGTAAACAGCATCACCAACCGGTCAATGCCGTAACCGATTCCGCCGGCCGGAGGCATACCGTATTCCAGGGCTTCTACGAAATCCATGTCGATGTCGTTGGCTTCTTCGTTACCGAGGTTCTTTTCCTTCAGCTGTTCTTCGAAACGTTCCAGCTGATCGACCGGGTTATTGAGTTCGGTATACGCATTGGCGAATTCATGACCCGCGATGAACAGTTCGAAACGGTCCACGAAACGCGGATCGTCCGGGTTTCTCTTGGTTAACGGAGAGATCTCCACCGGATGGCCGTATAAGAACGTCGGCTGGATCAAAGTTTCTTCGACATACTTTTCGAAGAACTTGTTGATGATATGGCCGTATGCCTTTTCATGTTCTTCCAGTTCAATGCCGTGTTCTTTCGCTAAACGCAGGCATTCGTCCAGATCGTTGATCGCCTTGAAATCGATGCCGGTCTTTTCCTTGATGGCCTCGGTCATCGAGACTCTCTTCCACGGACTTTCCAGATTGATCGTATATCCGTCAAACTGGTACTCCATTTTTCCCATGACTTCCTTCGCGATGGTCGTATACATACCTTCCGTCAGATCCATCATGCCTTCCAGATCACTGTAAGCCAGATACGCTTCCATCAGGGTAAATTCCGGATTGTGGTTGGGATCCATGCCTTCGTTGCGGAATACGCGGCCGATTTCATACACCGCTTCCATACCGCCGACCAAAAGTCTCTTTAACGGTAATTCCAGCGCGATACGCAGGTACATATCGAGGTCCTGGGTATTGTGATGCGTGATAAACGGACGCGCGGAAGCTCCGGTCAGAAGAGTCGTCAGGATCGGCGTTTCCACTTCCGTGAAGTTCTGGGATTCCATATAACGGCGGATGCAGGAAACGATCTTCGGACGTAAGAACGCGACTTTCTTCGCGTCTTCGTTCATGATGAGGTCCACGTAGCGTCTGCGGTAACGTTCTTCAACGTCGGTCAGACCGTGGAACTTTTCCGGTAACGGGCGTAACGCCTTGGTCAGATGCACGAACTTCACGCACTTGACGGACAACATACCGGTATCCGTACGGCAAACCGGGCCTTCGATGCCGATAATGTCGCCGATGTCCGAGACCTTGAACATCTCATAGTCTTCGTCGGTCATGACGTCCTTGCGTAAATAAATCTGTAACTGTCCGTAACGGTCCTGAATATGAATAAAGCCGATTTTCCCCATGCGGCGCTTGGACATGATCCGTCCCGCCACCTTGACGTCCACCGCCATTTCTTCCAGTTCTTCCTTGGTGTAGGCGTCGTATTTTTCAAAAATGGATTTGGAGTCCGCCGTGCGGTCATACCGGTGTCCGAACGGGTCCAGACCCTTGGCTTCCAGATCTGCCATTTTCTGTCTTCTTACTTTTTCCTGATCACTGAATACTCTTTTCATCCGTTATCATCCTCTCTTTGTTCCGCCATGATTATAACATGCTTTCTTCCTGTTTCCTAATGCGATCGGGCATCCGGAACCAACTGAAATCGCCGGTTTCCAGCGCCGTCTGATATTCTGTCAGAATCTCATCTAACGCGTCGTACTTCGTGATGCGGCACATGCGGGCTTTGACCTGATTCGCATGCGACATTCCCTGTACGTACCAGCACGCGTGCGAGCGCATCATCTTCATGCCCTGCAGTTCACCATAGTCTTCCATTAAGGCACGCGCCTGTTTCCGGCAGACCGCAAAGCGTTTCTCCAGTGAAACCTCCGCATCGTAAGCTCCGGTTTCCAGATATTCCGCGGTCTGACGGATCAGCCAGGGATTTCCCAGCATTCCTCTTCCGATCATCACCGCGTCCACCCCGGTTTCTTCCATGCGCTGTTTGGCGTCTTCGGGTGTTTTCAGATCCCCGTTTCCGATGACCGGTACTTTTACCTGATCCCGCACGGCCTTGATGACTCCCCAATCGGAGAATCCTTCGTAGATCTGGGAGCGGGTCCTTCCGTGCACCGCAATCGCATCCGCGCCGGCATTTTCCAGCATTACCGCCATTTCCGGGGCATTGATGGATTGTTTGTCCCATCCCGCGCGGATCTTTACGGTCACCGGCAGGTTGGTATGATCCTTGACGGCACGCACGATATCGGCCGCAAGTTCGGGATGCTGCATCAGCATCGACCCGGATCCCTGGCGTACGACCTTTGTCATGGGACAGCCCATATTGATGTCAATGATATCGCACCGGGAATTCGCCGTTACGATTTCCGCCGCTTGTCCCATCTCTTCCGGCACGCTTCCGAACAGCTGAAGGGATACCGGCCGTTCGGCTTCGCGTACTTCGATCATCTTCATGGTCTTGCGGTTTTTGTAGATCAGTGCCTTGTCGCTGGTCATCTCGGAATACATCAGTCCCGGACCGAATTCCTTTAAAACGGCACGAAAAGCCGGATTGGACACTCCGGCCAAAGGCGCTGCGACGACACGGTTTTGCAGCGTGACATTACCGATCTTCCATTCCGGTGTCATGTTCCGCCAGTTTCCCCGCAATCTCTTTGAGTCGATCGTTATAGATCTTCTGTAATTCTTCTTCACTGAAATGATAGGTTTCCCCGCAGAAATCACAATGCATATCGCACTGTTTGTCCTCTTCCAGGATCTCCTTGAGCTCTTTCATCCTTAACGAGCGCAATACGCCTTCCGAGCGTTCTCTCGAACAGGTGCACTTCCACTGCAACGGCATCGTTTCCATTTCCACATAGTCCGGAACGATCATCCGGATGATTTCCAGCGGTGTTTTTCCTTCCCGCAAGAGCGCTGAAATATGCGGCATCTTCCGTACGTTTTCTTCGACCGCGCAGATTTCTTCCTCGGTCGCTTCCGGCATCATCTGTACGATCCATCCGCCTGCGGACAGAATCGAGTTGTCCGTATCGACCAGAACGCCTAATCCGACGGCCGAAGGAATCTGTTCGCTGATGGCGAAATAGTACGTCAGATCCTCTCCGATTTCTCCGGTTCGAAGGTCCACCGTCCCGACGAACGGTTCCTTCATCCCCATATCCTTGAACACGCGCAGCATCCCGTCGTTTCCGACCGCCGGACCTACTGCGATTCCTCCGCCGTCTTTCAATCCGGCGTGCACATGCGGGTTTTCGACATACCCGCGCACATCTCCGTTGGGGCGTGCGTCCGCGATGATCTTACCTAACGGACCCCCTCCGTCAATCTGGATTTCCAGACGGGAGTTTTCGTATTTCAATTGCGACGCCATCATCGCAGCTGCCGACAGAGTACGCCCCAAAGCCGCGGACGCAGCCGGCCAAAGACCGTGACGGTTCCTTGCCTCGTTGACTAAATCCGTGGTGCGGCAAGCCGTCGCCATGATATGACCGGCTTTCGATACACCGCGTGTTAAAATATCTCCCATATACTTCCCTCCGTTTGTAAAGCCTCTGCGCAATACAGAGGCTTTGAGTTTATTCTTCCGCTTTGACGTCCGCTTCGTCCGGATCCGGCATTCCCGCCAGTTCCGGCATTTCCGCGGAAACCGGTTCTTCGGCCGGCTTCGGATTCACCAGATCGTTGAGTTCTTCCGCTGTCAAAGTTTCCTTTTCTTCCAGCGCCGAGGAGATACGGTCCAGCGCATCCCGGTGTTCCGAGATGATTTCCTTCGCTTTCTGGTAACTCTCGTCGATGATCCGGCGGATTTCCGAATCGATCTCAAACGCGATCTGACTGGAGTAATCCCGGTTCTGTGCGTAGTCTCTTCCCAAGAAGACGCTGCCGGATTCTTCACGGTACTGGATCGGTCCGAGAGAACTCATACCGTAATCCATGACCATCGCCCGGGCGATGTTGGTGGCACGCTTGATATCATCGTGCGCGCCGGTCGAGATTTCGCCGAGCACCAGTTCTTCCGCCACACGGCCTCCGAGGTAACTGGTAATGATCGCGAGGAGCTCATCCTTCGTCTGAATCATCTTTTCCTTCTTCGGCGTCATCAGGTTATAACCGCCGGCCATGCCGCGCGGGATAATCGTAACTTTCTGCACCACTTCCGCGTTATCCAGGAACAAGCCGATGACCGCGTGCCCGGATTCGTGCACCGCCACCAGATGTTTTTCCTCTTCGGAATACTTCCGGGACTTTTTCGCCGGACCGCCGATGACACGGTCAATGGCTTCATCGAGGTCATCCATCTGAATGACATCGTGGTTCTGACGCACTGCCATGATCGCGGCTTCATTCAATACGTTGGCCAGATCCGCGCCGGAGAATCCCGGTGTACGCTTCGCCAACGCGCCTAAATCCACATCGTCCGCGAATTTCTTGTTGCGGGCATGGACTTCCAGAATCGCCTTGCGTCCCTTCGCGTCCGGAAGAGAAACGGTGATCTGCCGGTCAAATCTTCCCGG
>CACZNO010000039.1 GCA_902782505.1 uncultured Erysipelotrichaceae bacterium
ACTTTTCCGGTGTCGATGTCGATCATCGTCCCGGTCTTCGCCGGCAGATAATTCTTCAGAAATTCCCGGAAGTCCCGTTCCCCGATGAAACAGATCCCGGTGGAATCCTTCTTGTCCATGACGCTCGAAAGATTCAGTTCATGCGCGATTTCACGAACCTGCGGTTTCGTAATGTCTTCGAGCGGAAAGATCACGTGATCCAGCACGCGCTTGTCGATCTGATCCAGAAAATACGACTGGTCCTTGTTGCGGTCGGACGCTTTCGCGAGAAGGCATTCCTCTCCCCGCTTCACGATCTTGGCGTAATGCCCGGTCGCCAGCGCGTCAAACCCCTTTTCCATCGCGAAGTCGTGGAACCGGTCGAACTTGATGTACTTGTTACAGAGAATATCCGGATTCGGCGTTCTTCCCTTCCCGTATTCCGACACCAGATTGGAGAAAACATCGTCCCAGTATTCCTTGACATAATCAATGCGCATCAAAGGAATCCCCAACAGATCGGCAACCTTTTTCGCATCGTGATAGTCCTGTTCCTGCGGGCAGACGTCGTTGCCGATCGTCGGATTCCCGAGGTAATCGTCATTGACCGCGGCGTCCCAGTTGCGCATAAAACCAGCCGTGACGTCATGCCCGGCTTTTTTGAGTAAATATGCGGCGACCGCGGAATCCACGCCGCCGGATAAGCCCACAAACACTTTCATGCGCAGCCCTCTTTACAGTCCTTCTCTTCGTCTTCCTTGCGCACTTCGCCGCAGATCTCGTAATTCGGGCACTTCTTCGTGCACGCGCTCTCCGCGAACCGGCGCAATTGGCGCGGTATGAACATCTCGATATCTTCCGAATCGTAGCCGACCATGAAATTGTTTTCGTCCATGATGATCGGGCGCTTTAAAACCGACGGATTCTTCCGAATGAAATCCATCAGTTCCTTCATGGTCATATCCTCCAGATCCACGTTCTGTTCGCTGAAAATCTTGGCGCGCTTGGCGATGATATCTTCCGTACCGTTTTCCGTGCGGCGCAAAATCATCTTCAGTTCCTCATCCTGCAGGATCGAAGTAAAAATATTCTTTTCCACAAAAGGAATCTTGCGTTCTTTCAGCCAGTCTTTCGCTTTCCGGCAGCTGGCGCATCCGTGCGAGGTATACAGTAAAATCATTTTTCTCACCCCTTGTATTATACCATAAGACTTTCATTTGAAACTTATCCCGACCGTGATAAAATACCTGTATAACTCATTCATCGGAGGAATTATCTATGAAACGCATGTTAAGCGGAATCAAACCGACCGGTCAGCTGACTCTCGGCAATTATATCGGCGCCCTGCGCAATTTCGTGAACTACCAGGACGACTATGAAATGTACGTGTTCATCGCCAATCTTCACTGCGTCACCGTCTACCAGGAACCCGCAGACCTGAAGAAAAACCTGCGTGACGCGGTCGCGTTATATCTCGCTGCGGGACTCGATCCGGAAAAATCGACGATCTTCTTACAGTCCGACGTCATGGAACAGGCCCAGCTCGGATGGCTTCTGGCGTGCAATTCCTACATGGGCGAACTCAACCGCATGACGCAGTTCAAAGACCACGTCGCCAAAGGAGAGACCAACCTGACCGCCGGCCTTTACGTGTATCCCTGCCTGATGGCTGCGGACATTCTGGCCTACAACGCGGATTATGTCCCGGTAGGTGTCGACCAGAAACAGCACGTCGAACTGACCCGTGACATCGCGATCCGTTTCAACAACAAGTACGGCGATACCTTCACCGTTCCGGAACCTCTGACCCAGAAAGTCGGCGCCAAGATCATGAGCTTATCCGATCCTTCCAAGAAGATGTCCAAGTCCGACCTCACCAACAAGGGCTGTATCTACCTTCTGGATGAACCGAAAGCCGCGATGAAGAAAATCATGAGCGCCAAGACGGATTCCCTTGCGAACGTGGCATACGACAAGGAAAACCAGCCCGGCTTAGCCAACCTGATCGAAATCGCGTGCGCCCTGACCGGGGAGCCGATTGAAGAGTTCACCAACCGCTTCAAAGGATGCGGCTACGGTGATCTGAAAAAAGAAGTCGCCGCGGATGTCGGAAACTTCTTAACGGATTTACAGGAACGCTACGACGGAATCGTACGCAGCGACCTTCTGCGCGATACGCTGGAAAACGGCCGGCAGAAAGCCGAACCGATTGCGAGAAAGACCCTTCACAAAGTTCAAAGAAAGATCGGCGTGGAAATCTTCCGATAAACAACAATGACACAGCGAACAGCTGTGTCATTTCTTTTTCCCGTATTATTCCAGACCCTTTTTCTTTTTGGCGATCAGGAACACCGATCCTAAAATTACCGCAATCCCTCCGGCGATGACCGGCGCATAGGAACGGGCTTTTTGGATATCCTGATTATCAGAATCGGGATCTCCGATTTTTCTCAGCAGCGGGATGAACTCCTCCGAATAAAACCACTTTTGATCGATATCGTAGAACTTCTTCCATTCTTCGCCGATCGGTACGATGATTTCCTTGTCAGCGCACTCCGCAACCGCTGCGGTTCCGTGAATCTGCCAAAACTTTATCAGCCAGATGACAGGATGCGTTTCACCGCAGGCTTCATAAACGGTTTTTTCCACTTCTTTTCTTTGGAAAAGCTCCGTCAAATCCCCGGAAGTCATATTGCCGTACTTGTAGCCTTCTTTTTCCCGGGAGAGAACGATGAACGCACGGTTTCCCAACGAAACTGCCATCGAAAGCGGCGTATCAAAGGTCAGATCGGAAAGCCGGTCTGTCTGAATGGTTGAAACCGCAGGCCAATAAGGACGGTAATACACGGCATTCTCCCTGAGGAAATCACTGAGTTCTGCAGGATCATCGGATTCGAAAGAAAGATCTTTCGCGAATTCTTCCAGCATCTCACGGTTTTCCTCCAGATAAGCGAAGGCAGATTTCCATTCCTCATCGGAAATTTCAAAATCGCTTTCAAGCGCATATACAGGGGTAATGACAAAAGTCATGATGACGATAATCCATACGAGAATCTTTTTCATTGTTCTTCCCTCCATTCTATGAATTCGCTGTAATGACCGCTTCCCATTTGAACTCCCAATTCGATGAACTATAAACAAACTCTATGAAGGCATTTTGGCCATGTATGAAACAGAATTCGCTGGATCAAGCACTAGCAAATAATTCACCCCGCCTGAGAC
>CACZNO010000040.1 GCA_902782505.1 uncultured Erysipelotrichaceae bacterium
ATAAAGGAAGCGTGCATGGATTCCAGTTCTTCGGCCTTCTTTTTGGACATGGATTTTCGTAAGATGTCCGCCTCACCGAGGGTGAATCCGGCCATGACCTGGGAAATCTTCATGATTTGTTCCTGGTAGACGATGATACCCAGCGTTTCCTTCAGGATCGGTTCCAAAGAAGGATGCGGATAACGGATCTTCGAAGGATCCTTCTTACGCGCAATGTATTCTTCGGCGTTATTCATCGGACCCGGGCGGTATAGCGCAAACACCAGGGATAATTCCTCGATGTTCTTTGGTTCGATTCGTTTGAGAAGATTCTTCATTCCCTGGGATTTGGACTGGAAAATCGAAACGGTCTGTCCGCGGGAGAATACGGCATATACTTCCGGATCTTCGTAGGAAATCTTAAACAGATCGATCGCAGGATCTTCCTTGCGGACCGTCTCCAGCGTTTGGTGAATGACGGTCAGATTGATGACGCCGAGAATATCAAACTTGATCAAGCCCAACGGTTCGAGATACTCCATGGTATATTGCGTGGAAGGCAGTTTCCCCTCTTCGTAATGGAGCGGAATGATATCGCGCACTTTTTCCTTCGACAATACGATCCCCGCGGCATGCGTGGTCACGTTGCGCTGGAATCCTTCCAAACGGCATCCAATCGCGTATAACGAACGAAGTTCTGCGCTTGACTCAATATATCTTCTGAACGCTTCCGACGTGCTGTAGGCTTTCTGAAGCGTAATTTTCGGGCCTTTCGGCAAAAGCTTCCGCACCGTATCCAGCATTCCCGCCGGAATCTTCAAAACACGGCCCAGATCGGTGAGTGTCTGTCTTGCGCCGTAGGTCGTAAACGCGATGATGTGGGAAACGTGTTCCTCCCCGTACGTATCGCATAAATACCGGATAAAATCTTCGCGCTTATTATCGGGAACGTCGGTATCGATATCCGGCATGGTATGGCGCATCGGATTGAGGAACCGTTCAAACAGAAGTCCGTATTTGATCGGATCGACATGCGTGATCCCAAGACAATACGCAATCAGCGATCCCGGCGCCGAGCCTCGTCCCGGTCCCAGGGTAATACCGTTACGGCGTGCGAAAAGGATCATTCCGTATACGATCAGGAAATAATCCGCGAATCCCATCCGCACGATCGTATCCAGTTCGTAACGAAGACGGTCGCTGTATTCCTTCGTGACTTTCCCGTTCAGGCGTTTCTTCAATCCGGCCGCAGCCAACGAACGAAGATACTCTTTGGGATCGGCTCCGTGAGGACAGGGATAATCCGGCAAGGACGCCTTTCGGTCTTCCAGAGTTACCTTGCATAAAGCCGCGATGCGCTCGCTGTTGAAGACTTCTTCTTCGGTGTATTCCCGCAGTTCTTCCGCGGTTTTCAGCACAGTATTCTTGTCAAAGCGCAGATACCGGTCGTCTATCGTGACTTCCTGATCGATTGCCTGTACGGCTTTATACAGATCCAGATCTCCGGGTTTGTAAAGGCCTAACGGAAACGCTGCGCAAGGCAGATGATATTTCCGGCATAACGCGTCTAAGATTTCGTTTCCGCGCTTATAAAGCGGGCCTGAAGCGTTCCCCTTTCCGACATAAACCGACGATACCGCGTTCGAAAAATAGCGTAATATATTTTCCAGCGCTTCTTCATCCGCCGCGTACAGAAGATCCTCCAGGCCTTTATCCGGCAATACGCAGACCAGATCGCGGGACAATTCACCGATCCTGTTTATGTCAAGCGGAGCTTTTTCTTTTTGCGCTTTTTCCGACAGGCGGCATAAAACCCGGTAGCCGTCATCGTTTTTCGCAAATACGACAAACGGCAGAACGCGGTCTTCATACGCTGCCGGCACTTCCAGTCCGTATACTACGTGTATACCGGTCTTTTTTTCATATTCGCGCGCTTTCGCAAACCCGTATAAAACTCTTTGATCGGCAATACCGACCGCATGAAAACCCTCTTTTTGCGCATACGCGAAAAGATCTTCGACTTTCAGTGCGCTTTGTAGAAAGCTGTAGGTCGTCCGGTTATATAAAAGTACTGCCATATAAGTATTTTATCATATCTGGATACGCGCTGAAACACTTCCAAAAAAACCATCCCCCTAAAGAGATGGCTTTTCTGATTCCTATGCGTTTTTAACTTTTTCGATCAGGCTTTGGACCGCTTCTTCGCATTCTTCACGGGTCATGGAAGGAATCCCCGCCGCGGAGTCATGCCCTCCCCCTTTGTAGCGTTCCGCAATGTCGCGGATAACAACACTGTGCGAACGTAACGAAGCGCTGTAGGTGCCGTCATCCTCTTCGACGAAGACAGCCCAGGTCTGAATGCCCCGGATTTCTCCGAAGATGGAGACCTTGGTCTTGGCGCCGCGCGCCGTTAATCCGAACGGACGGAAATCTTTCTGGTCCAGGATCGCCCAGGCCATGCCCGGCGTTTCATAATGCGCGATCGTACGGAGATGATTCGCAAAACGGAACGCGTTCATGGATACCGAGAAGACCTTGTTGTTGATGCGGTTGACGTTTAATCCGCTGTCCAGCAAATACGCCGCCGTACGCAGTGTTTCCGCCGTCGTGGTATTGATGGAGAAACGGATGGAGTCGGATATGATACCGGCATAAAGGGCTTCCGCCGCGTCTTTGGGAAGGATTTTTCCTTCGTTGTATTCCCGTAAGAACTGGCCCAGGATTTCCGCACAGCTCGACGCGTCCACTTCGACCAGATTGTTATAATCGATCGGCGGTTCGGTCTCGTGATGGTGATCGAACAGAACATGTTCTTCCGCTTTCAGCCAGAGTTCTCTGCCGTCCAGACGGTTCAAATTGGAAGTATCGACCACGATCGCCAAAGCGGTCTTGATCCATTCTTCATCCATCGGATCGGGATTCTCTATAAACGTCGCGTCGATGCTGTTTTCCTCTCCTCCGGCTCTGACATCTTTTTTCGGATACCGGTTACGGAGAAAACGTACGATCCCGTATTGGGAACCAAGCGCGTCGTAATCGGGATTGGTGTGACGGAAAACCGCAATTCGGTCGTATTTCTCGACCAGTTCGCGGAATTTTTCAACAGTCAGCATATTACAGTCCCAGCAATTCGACCGTATCTCTCGCGATGACAAGTTCTTCGTTGGTCGGAACGATCCAGACTTCGATCTTGCTGTTCGGGGTCGAGATCTTCACTTCCTTACCGCGGCTTCTCGCGTTGAGTTCCGCGTCGTATTCGATGCCTAACGCTTCCTTGACCATATCGAGTGCTTCGGCACGGACTTTCACGTCGTTTTCGCCTAAACCGGCAGTGAATACGATCGCATCCACATGACCTAACAGGGCATAATAGCCGCCGATGGTTTCCGTTAAGCGCACCGCGTACATTTCACGGCACAGAATCGCGCGTTCGTTGCCTTCATCGATTGCCTTCTGAATGTCTCTGGCATCCGAAGAAACACCCGAAATACCCAGCATGCCGGATTTACGGTTCAGCGTATTGGTCATTTCGGACGGGCTCATTCCGGTCTTTTCTTCGATGAACGACAATACAGACGGGTCGATGTCGCCCGATCTCGCGCCCATCATGATGCCGGCTAACGGAGTAAATCCCATCGAAGTGTCGTACGACTTACCGCCCTTGACGGCGCATAAAGACGCTCCGTTGCCTAAATGACAGGTAATGATGTTCAGATCTTCCACTTTTCTGCCCATCAGTTCCGCAACCCGGCGGGAAACATATTTATGGGATGTGCCGTGGAATCCGTATCTTCTTACACGGTATTTCTTGTACCATTCATACGGCACAGGATATAAGAATACTTCCGGCGGCATCGTCTGATGGAAGGAGGTGTCGAAGACAGCGACCTGTCCCGCGTTGGGCAGCGCTGCGTGGAATACTTCGTATCCCATCAGGTTTGCCGGCATGTGAAGCGGACCGAGTTCCGTCAGATCCTTGATATCCTGGACAACTTTGTCGTTGAAGATCGCACTGGTCGCATAGATTTCACCGCCGTGTAATACACGGTGTCCCACCGCGTCGATTTCATCGATGGATTTCACGATGTTGTAGTCGACTAAAGCTTTCAGAAGGATCTGTACCGCGATATTGTGATCTTTCAGTTCAAGTTCTTTGGTGATCTTTTCCCCATTGACTCTGATCGTGAAGATCCCCATCGGAAGACCGATCTTTTCAAAGACACCGCTGGTCAAAACGGTTTCTTCCGGCATCTGGAAAAGTGAAAACTTCAACGATGAACTGCCGGCGTTTACTGACATTACTTTGGGCATGTGGTTATTCCTCTCTTTCTTCCAGTTTGTGTAATATTTCGCCCCATTCTCTGAGTTTCGGGTCGTCACTGCGAATCATCTTTTCATACGCTGCGAGGCGTTCCTGGGAATTTTTCACCAGATGAAGTTTTGATTCATAGTGTTCCAGCAATAATTCGGTGCGGTGAATCAGGTCGTAAGCCGCCGCTTTGGAGATCCCGCATTCCTCGGCGATTTCCTTGAAGGAAAGATCCGAAGTATAGTGCAGTTCCATGGCTTCCGCCTGTTTCTCCGTCAATAACGGACGATATTGATCCAAAAGGAGATTCATCCGTTCAATGTCCTCAAGCATTCTTTTCGATTCCTTTCAGAACGGTCGACGCGAAGTCTTCCAGACGGAATTCCTTCAGATCGTCCGCAGTTTCGCCGATTCCGATGAAACGCACCGGCAGATTCCATTTGTGCTTGATGGCCAGGATCACGCCGCCTCTGCCGGTTCCGTCGAACTTGGTGAGGATAATGCCGGTGATCTTGGCGGAATCACGGAATACCTGTGCCTGCGACAACCCGTTTTGGCCTGTTGTCGCATCCAATACCAGCCAGGATTCCATCGGCTGTCCCGGAATCGTTTTTCCGATAACCCGGTGCATCTTTTCGAGTTCCTGCATGAGGTTGTTCTTGTTTTGGAGTCTTCCGGCTGTATCACAGAGAAGAATATCGATCTTGTGATTCAGGGCGTACTTGCACGCATCCACCAAGACGCTGGAAGGATCCTGCCGGTCCTTCCCTGCGATGCACGGTACATCCAGCCGGTTCGCCCATAACTGCAGCTGTTCCCGTGCGCCGGCACGGAAAGTGTCTCCTGCGGCGAACGCGACGGTTTTTCCCTGCGCCAGGTAGTACTTGCCGAGTTTCGCAATGGAAGTGGTTTTCCCTACCCCGTTGACGCCTACGATCAGGATGACCGTCGTGCCGGAGAGATTGTAATGAATCGGGGAAACCTTTTCTTCTTCGTAGACATTTCCGATTTCGTTGATCAGGATTTCCTTGATCTCCTCGATCGAATCGATTTTCTTGTTCTTGTTGTCTTCACGGATCGCGTCGACAATGCGAATCGACGTATCGATTCCGCAATCCGCCTGTAATAACGTTTCCGTCAGTTTTTCCAGGAATTCGTCGGACACGCCGCGGAATCCCTTGAACAATGCGCCGATGCTTTCGCCTACGGAAGTACCGGTAGCTTCATAACCGTCCAGATAACGGTCCAGTTTCGTATCTTTTTTCTTTTTCAGAAGATCAAAAAGTCCCATTATGCGCTCCTTTCCGTTTCCTGATTTTCTTCCGACATTCTGCGAGCGTCGGATAACTTCACTTTCAGCATCTGGCTGACACCCTGTTTGGGCATCGTCACGCCGTAGAGTACGTCACAGTTTTCCATCGTACCCGTGCGGTGGGTCACGACGATGAACTGTGTTTCTTTCGAATATTCCTTGAGATAACGGGCAAACCGGTCCACGTTCGCGGTATCCAGCGCTGATTCGATTTCATCGAACAGACATAACGGAACCGGATTGACTTTCAGCATCGTAAACAGTACGCAGATCGCGATCAGAGATTTCTCCCCGCCGGAGAAAAGACGGATGTTCTGTACGTTTTTCCCCGGAGGCTGAATGTCAATATCGATGCCGGCGTTCAGAAGGTCCTCCTCATCGGTCAGCACAAGTTTCGCCTTACCGCCTCCGAACAACTTCACGAAGACTTCCGGCAGAGCTTTATTGATCTTGCGGAAGGTATCCGAGAATTTTTCCACCATGACCGTGTCCATTTCACGGATCGCGTTTTCCAGTTTCTGTTTGGAGGAAACCAGTTCCTCATACTGCGATTTCAATACGGTATAGCGTTCGTTGATTTCCCTGTATTGTTCCGGCGCGTCCGGATTGATCGTTCCGAGCGCACGGATCTCGTTGCGAAGAACGAGCACCCGTTGTTTGGCTTCGGTAAGATCCAGTTCAAACG
>CACZNO010000041.1 GCA_902782505.1 uncultured Erysipelotrichaceae bacterium
ATACGCGGGAATCATATCCGTCATGATATAACTGCCCTTGATTTCACGCAGCGATTCCGCGTTCTCCACCGGATTGCCGGTCAGGGTCAGATATGTATAGTTATAGTTCGGATCGAGGCCTTCCAGCGATGTGATCTCGTTGTCGTGGAACAGATAAGCCACGTAGGAAGAAGACGCGTCCGCCGGTTTTTTCGGCAGGCCTTCCAGCGATGTGATCTTGTTGGAAGCCAGGTTGATCACCGTCAGTTTCGAACAGTAATCCAGCGGTTTTACATCCGTAAACGCATTGCCCGCGGCATTCAGAGTCTCCAGATTCCGCATATCTTTGACAAACGAGAGATCCGTTAACCCGCAGCGGTTCACATACAGATCCTTCATGGCGCTCATGCCGTTGAGGATCGACGCGTCGGTCAATTTGATGCCGCTGAGGTTCAAAGCTTCCAGCGTCTTCGCGTTTCTGCCGATAAACGATACGTCCTTGATTTTCTTATTCTCGCTTAAATTCAGCTGTTCGAGCACCGTGCAGTATACCAGCGGCGAAAGATCGGAAATATCGTTGTACCCGAGGTATAACTCTTCCAGATATACGAAACCTTCCAGCGCCGCAATCGAAGTCAGCTGGTTGCTGTTGAGATTCAGCGTCTCGATCTTCGGCATGCCGGCCAAAGCGGAGATATCGGTAATCTTGTTTCCGCCGAGCTTCACCGTAGTCAGCGCCGTCATGTTTTTCAGATTTTCCAGATCTGAAACCTGGTTCATCGTCAAATCCAGTGTATATATCCCTTCCGCCTTGGGCACAAAGGTAAGCTTGTTATAAGGCATCTCCAGCCGGTAAACCGACTTGGGTAACGAGAGATTCTTCACCGCGTCATCCGTGATTCCGCAGTTTTCCGCCGTCACCGCATACAAACGTTCCATGTTGTTCAGGAACGACAAATCATCGACTCCCGAACAGTTTTTCAGATCCAGGGAACGCAATTCCTTCAGGGATTCCAGATTCTTGATCGCGCCGGCGTCAAACGAACAGTTTGTGAAATACAGATAACGGCACTCGTCCAGCCCCGCAAGACCTTTGACTTCGTCCGCGGATAAAGACGCCTCCTTGACCGAAATGGAATCCTGGTTCTTATATTCGACATCATCAATTTTCACGGATTTCTTGAACGGGTTGATAATCACGATTGCGCCGATCAATACAGCTGCCAGAACAACCCCAATCAGAATCTTTCCGATCGGCTTTTTCCCCTGTCCCTGCGGTTTGACCGGTTTTTCTTTTTTCTCACGGATCTTCTTTTCTTTCTTTTCCGTCTTGACGGGTTCCGGTTTCACATCCGGAAGCACGACCTCTTTTTCTGCCGGTTTGGAAATCAGCACGACCGGAGGTTTCTTTTCCGGCTCCGGCTTTTCTTCCGGCAGCTCTTCTTCCTTTACTTCGTGCACAATGATCTTCTGGCAGCTTTTCAGAATATCCAGCGACAACAGTTTTTCCTCAAACGCTTCCCAGGTCGGATATTTATAACTTAATAAGGACTGGTATGTCGAGATCTGCATCTCCATTCCCGGAGACATCTTCACCGGTTCGAGCGCAACGGATAAGAAGTCCTTGTTGCGGGATAACGCGAAATTGATCTCCCGTCGGCAGTTCGTGGATGCCACCGACGCGTTGGACAAAAACGCCAGACAGACTTTACAGTTGTCCAGATGCCTTGCGATGGATTCCGGCCATTCGGTTCCGGGATCGATTCCTTCATCGTACCAGATCCGGTATCCGTTTTCCGTCAATTTCCGTAACAGCGGAAAAACCCGCTCAGAATCCTTATGTGCGTAGCTGATGAAAATGTAGTTATCACTGCCTTCGTAAGGCTTGATCAATGAGAATTTTTCTTCCATGTACCTGTCCCCGCTTATATAAATTTTAAAGAATCGGCTCTGTATTTACAAGTAAAAACGCAGGTTCCCGCCTGCGTTTCATTTTTCTTCTCCGGATGTTTCCGGGTTTTCCAAAGACGTTTCGTATTTCTGCAGCGCTTCCGGTAATTCCTCGATCGCCTGAATATGAAGGAAGCCCGGGCACGGAATCTCGCCGTGCGCCGTGATGTGGACCGGAGTGATTCCTGCGCGGTAAGCTCCGGCAATATCCTTCCAGGAAATATCGCCGACGTAGTAACACTCCTCGGGGCGCAGGTTCATCTTTTCCAGGATCACTTCAAAGATCCGGGGATGCGGCTTGTCCTTGCCGACTTCACTTGAAACGAGGACTGCCTCGAAGAATTCCTCCAGACCCGCGGTCTCCAGTTTCTTGCGCTGGGTCCAGATCTGCCCGTCGGTCACCATGCCGAGACGGTACTTTTTCTGTAAAGCACGCAGGGTTTTCTTGGCTTGCGGATACACAATGGTGTAATACGGCTGGTTCGCGTTCCACCAATCCGCGCCTTCGTAGACCAGTTCCTGGGAAAAGCCCATCCGGTCACGGGCGTATTGGTAACGCCGCAAGGGAGGCATCTGTCCGTGATCGTCGATCTCCAAAAGATAACCGTACATCTCTTCCTGTTTTGCC
>CACZNO010000042.1 GCA_902782505.1 uncultured Erysipelotrichaceae bacterium
ATTCCTCTTCGAAATTGGACTTGTCTACGCCGCAAACCGGACAAACAAAGTCTTCCGGAAGATCTTCGAACTTCGTTCCCGGTTCAATACCCGCAAACGGAGCTCCCGCTTCCTCGTCATAGACATAGCCGCAAACCTGACAAACGTACTTCATCTTACAGTTCCTTCTTCCAAAGGCCGTGCAGGTTGCAGTATTCATACGCCGCGACCGCTTTTTCATCTTCGGCCAGAACAAATTTCGCTTCCGGAGCTTCACCCGGGTTCAGGTTTCTCTTGTAGTAACCCTTGTCGGTTTCCAGAACGATCCATTCGATGTAATGAGCCGCCATCATCGGATGCGTTACTTCGCCGACCTTCACGTAAACGTCCTTGCCGTCGAGCGTAACCGCCGGAACATGTTTCTCATTCGCCGCATCGGTCGTATTCGGATTCATAAGCTGCATCGGTTCGCCGCAGCACATGACCTTTACGCCGCTGTTTTTGAAATACACCACAATATTGCCGCAATGGGCGCATTTATAGAATTCCATTTTTATGTACCTCCACGGTTTCATCATATCATGTTTTCCAAAAGAACCGAAACGATTTGCTCGTTTTGGACAGCAAAAAAAAGAACCGTCCTCAAACGGTTCCGAAAGCTGTTATTTGGCCTTGTTCAGGGAAGCTGCGTATGCCTTTTCCTTGTCGTAAAGCTGTCTTGTACGCCACGCCAGGAAGAACACGAACAGCATGATCAATACCGGGTAAAGCCACTGCAATTCCAGGATGATCATGACCGGCGCCAGGAAGACCGCGATGATCAGATAACCGAAGAAATAATACGTCAGAGTCTTGTGCACCTTCACGGAGTCTTCCTTGATGACGATATTTTTCCAGTCTTTCTTGTACGGAGCGTCGTTGTAGATGATATGGCCCCACTTGGTCAAAACCGTGTACAGAAGAATCACGGCTGCCACGACGATGATCATGCCGCTTAAGAAATTGTCAAACAGTTTGGTCGCAAACAGCTGCAGCGTCAGCATCACCCCCGACATCGCCACGATTCCCGTCAGGTACAGGCTTAAATCGAAAGCGCTGATAAAACGCTTGTTCTGTTTATGACATTCCGGGCAGACATACTTTCCGTCCTCAAACCGTAACATATACGCACTTACAGCGCGGGAAAACTGTTTCCCGCAGCGATCACATCTCACCATGTTTTCTTCCTCCTACGCAAGATACTTTCCGGCTTCTTCCGCCGCAATGGCTCCGTCGTTGGTCGCGGTGACGACCTGGCGCAGATCTTTTTTCCGCACATCGCCGGCCGCGTATACACCCGGAACGCCTGTTTCCATTCTATCATTTGTCACGATATAACCGTGATCTTTTTCAAGCGGAAGTTCGTCCGTAAACGAAGTCATCGGATCCGCGCCGATATACGGGAAGACCGCGTCGGTTTCAACTTCGGTCAGTTCGCCGGTTTCCACGTTTTTCAGCACGATCGACTTCACCGCGTCCGTTCCCCTGATTTCCGCAGGAACCGCATGTACGATCACATGGATCTTCGGATTCGCATAGACGTCATCCTGTACGGTTTTGGTCGCACGGAAGACATCCCGGCGGATCACGACGTTGACCTTGGACGCGAATTTCGTCAGATACAGCGCACCGCCCAGCGCGGAATTTCCGCCGCCGATCACGGTCACGGTCTTATCGCGGAAGAACGCTCCGTCGCATACCGCGCAATACGATACGCCGCGTCCCGCAAATTCGCTTTCGCCGGGAATGGAGAGCTTGCGTTCCACCGTTCCCGTCGCAATGATGACCGCGCGGGTCTTGAACGTCTCTTCCCCGGTGACAACTTCCTTATACGCGCCGAGATCACGGATCGTTTTCACATCGCCGTAGAGATATTCCGCGCCGAATCGGGTCGCGTGTTCAAACATCATCCCCGCCAGATCCGCGCCGTTGACGCTGGAAAAACCGGGATAGTTTTCGATTTCGAACGTTTCCACCATTTTTCCGCCCGGCGCCGCTTTTTCCAGAATCGCGGTCTTCAAACCGGCGCGCGAAGCGTATACCGCCGCGGTCATGCCTGCCGGTCCCGCGCCGATAATGATCACATCATATACATTTTCCATAAAGGTCCTCCTGTCGTACAAT
>CACZNO010000043.1 GCA_902782505.1 uncultured Erysipelotrichaceae bacterium
CACATCCGTGACGTTTTCCTTTTCCGCGAACACTAAGGCACCGTCTTTGACTTCCACGGTGATCTCCGTGATTTCGGAGTCCGAAACCAGCTGTAACTGGGTCAATGCGTCAAAGATTCCGTCGGTCACTTCCTTGAGTCCGTAAGCCCCGGTCTTCTTGTCGTAACGGTCCCTGGTGTATTCCATGACGCCGTTTCCGATATGCAGCACGATGTTGAAGCTCTCCGCGCATTTCTGTACCAGATCTGCGGTTTCACGGCTTACGATCTTCGTGACCGCGTCCTCGTCGAAGTTCTTGGTCTGAACGATGTCCGCAAACGAATTGATAAACGTCGCGCCCATCAGATCGATCAGTTTACTGCGGGAAAGATTGGTTTCGAATACCAGGAAGTGGTTGTTCGCCTCAATCGCGTCCACCGCCGAAGACAACAGCGAATTCCCGGATTCCACCAGTTGTCCCTGGTTCAGGAAATAGCGTTTCTTCAGATCCATTTTTCCGTTGATGAAGAAATCCTGTACATAGGTCAAAAACGCCGGGAAACAGGTATCCGCGTGAATAAACTCTATGATCTGCCCTTTTGCCGCAATCGCGGAATATACGTCCTGCAGGAACAGTTTTTCATCTTCCGCCGTCGCGTATTTCGCCAGATCGACCACCGCCACATCTTCGCTTTCTAACACATCCCGGCGGCTTAAAATCTTCGCGATGTTGTTCAGGGCATACGTTTTTCCGGTACCCTTGGGGCCCATCAGTAAGATCGTGTTCAGGATCTTATCGCCCTTGTTCTTGAGAACGTAGGGACGCTTGAACGCGATCACAAGACTGCCCACCATATCGGACTGTCCGCAGACCGCGACGTTCAGTTCATCCTTTACGCCTTCAAAACTCTTCATTGTCACAACCGCTTTCGGCGCGACTTTTCCGGCTTCATCCATGCCGATATCCACGCCGAAATCCTTCTTGATTTCATACTGCAGTTTGGATAAATCCACTTCTGCGCTTCCCGGCGCGAACAAGGTGGTCATGGAGTTGATCTGATCCAGCTGTGCCTGAAGATTCTTGTTGCGCTCATCGCTGATCTTCTTTAAGCGTTCCAGATCGTCACTTGCCTGTCTTGCGTGTTCCAGAAGATCGTCCGCCTTGGGATCCAGCGTCATCTCCGGTTCACTCTTCTTCTTCATCTCTTCTTCTCTTTTGCGGATTTCTTCGTTCATTCTGGCCTCCCGCATCATATCGTCTCCGGTCACATAAAAGGTCCGGGAGCCTCTTTCTTTCCCGAAAACCTTTTCCTGTAACTCTTCAATTTCCTTTGAACGGTCTTTCTTACCCATACGGTCCTACTTTTCCAATGCTTTCAAAACGGCAGCGGATACTCTCTTCATCATTGCGACTTTGGATTGATCCAAAGCCTCTTCGACCCACTTCAGTCCCTGATAGTACCCGCGGCGGGCAATCGGAGAGGTCAGGTCAAACGGCATCTGGGAAGTGTTGCTGCCGTTTTTCCCTACCCGGATCAATTCCTGCCGCAAGGTCTTGTCAACGATCGACAGATTGTTCCGGTTGAGTTCCACTTTGTTGACATAACGGTCCAAAGCAATCTGGAACCCGTCCCGGTACGATGCCGAAACACGGGTGGACAGCATCATGTTATCCAGTGCCTGCATAAAATGTTCGTAGCGGTTGTTCACCGGCGCGTTGTTTCTCTGTGTGCGCGTCGCGCTGTATCCGTAGGTCTTCGCCATTTCCGAAAGATCGTCGCTCTGCGCTCTTTGCGCCATACGGTCAAAATCGTTCATGGACGTGGAGTTCATGTTCCCCGCGCGCACCTGTTCCAGCATTTCATCAATGCGGTCATTGTTCTCGTTCATCATGACACCTACTTTCCGCCGGCGGTCAGCTTGTTCTCTTCTTCCACCAGACCGTCATTTTTCAGCAACATCGCCAATGTCGTCATATTCGCATTCAGATCGGTAAGATCTTCCGCGCAGATCGTCTCGGTGATCATCTTCAGCGCGCCGTTGATCAATACGATCGTCTTCTTCAGCTGGTCTTCCGATGTCGAGAATTCCGCCGTTCCCTTGGCGGAATCCTGGAAGTTCCGGTACTGTTCCAGAATCTTGATCAGGATCGGCAGATAATAATGATAAACTTTCTTGAGTTTCGCGTGCTTCTCAGGGAATTTCTTCTCAATCAGCTGGATCTGCGTCAGATACGCGGTAACCTGATATAAGCCGTTGGAGATCTCTTCATCCGGGATCTCGTCGTTGAGGGCGTTGATGCGGTTGATATATTCTTCCGCGTTGTCATATTCATCCTTGGAAGTCTTCTTCTTCGGCGTTTCCGTCTTCTTTTCTTCCGTCTTTGCCGTTTCCGCCGTTTCGGTCATGGCCGAAGGAGCTGCCTGATCGGCAAACATATTCAGAAGACTCATGGTCTGGCGGTAGAAATCGTTGAAGTTTCCGCTGAATTCCGACAGTTTTGCGACCTGATCGTCCTTCTGGTAAACATCCAGATCCCTTAATGTCGTATACTGGCCGCCGGCCGGGCGCAGGTTGATATCCCCGGTGATCGTCAGGCGGTCATGGTCTTTGAAATAACTGCGCAAAGTCCGGTCCACGCGCGCTCTTTGCGCGTCCGTAAGACCGGTTCCCGATGTCCTGGCGCGTGTACTCGAAGCGGTCACCGGATTTACCGTAACAACGTTCTGTTTTTTATTTTTGGAAAAAATCGCTTTGAAGATCGAATAAATGATAAAGCCCGGAATGACAAGATCAAAAAGCAGGGACAATCCGGTTCCCGCCAGTCCTGCAAACATGGACAGCACTACGATCCAAGCAATGATCATTCCTATAACCATAGAGATCACAACCTTTCATTCGGAATGATTATATCATATCCTTCATATACTTGTGATGAACTTTCCTTATCATTCAGGAAGAAATGTCGTCCCGCATGGTATAATAAAGCGGGAACGGAGGTTTCTATATGCTGGATCAAAACGCAGTCTGGCTCGCAACCGATGCCAGCCAAAAAAGAAGTTATCTTTTACCGCAGATGTCCAACCGCCACGGGATCGTTTCAGGCGCAACCGGCACCGGAAAAACGACTACGCTGAAGGTCATGATCGAGGGCTTCTCGGAAGCCGGGATCCCCACGTTTGTGGCAGATGTCAAAGGTGATCTGGCTTCACTTTCCTTACCGGGAGAACATAACGAAAACATGCAGTCCCGCTTCGAACGCTTCGGTATCACCGAGTGGGAATACCGTGATTTCCCGGTCCAGTTATGGGACATCTATGAGGAATACGGCATGCCCGTACGCGCGACGGTCTCCTCGATGGGACCGGTCATGCTATCGCGTCTGCTCGGATTATCCGACGCCCAGGAAGGTGTGCTGAACGTCGTCTTCCATATTGCGGATGACCGCGGTCTGAAACTGATCGACCTCAAGGATCTGACCTCCACCCTGCAATACGTTTACGATCACCGTGACGAATACCGCGCGGAATACGGCAACGTCGCCTCCGTTTCGGTTTCCACGATTCAGCGGATTCTCTTACAATTAAGGGATCAGGGCGGCGACGCCTTCTTCGGGGAACCGGAACTCGATATTTTCGACTGGATCCGCACCGATGAAAACGGCCGCGGCATCGTCAACCTCCTACACTCCGCTTCCCTGATCCAGAAACCCCGTCTGTACTCGATGTTCTTATTGTGGATGCTGGGGGAACTGTTCAACCGTCTTCCGGAAGTCGGAGATACGGAAAAACCGAAAATCGTCTTCTTCTTTGATGAAGCGCATCTTCTGTTCAAGAACGCCCCCGCGGCTTTGGTCGACAAGATCGAACAGGTCGTCAAACTGATCCGTTCCAAGGGCGTCGGCGTATTCTTCTGCACGCAATCCCCTTCCGATATTCCGGATTCGGTCCTGGCCCAGCTTTCCAACCGGGTTCAGCACGCCTTGCGCGCCTATACACCCAATGACCGCAAAACCGTCAAAGCCGCAGCCGACGGATTCCGTCAGAATCCCGATCTGAATCTGGTGGAAGCGATCACGGAATTAAAAACCGGGGAAGCCATCGTTACTTTCTTACAGGAAGACGGATCCCCGACCATGGCGGAACGGGTGTTTATCATGCCGCCGCAGTCGCGTTTTGGAACCGTGACCGATGAAAAGCGGAACGAACTGATCGCCCAAAGCGATTTACGCGCCAAATACGCGGAAGCCTATGATCCGATCAGCGCCTATGAAATCCTAACCGGCCAGGCTACGGCAGAAGATGCGGCTAAGGAAGAAGAAATCCATGCGGAAGAAACGTCGGCTTATGAACCGGGCTCCATGGAATATGAAATGGAACAGATCAAAAAGCGCAAAGCGGAAATGGCTTTGGAAAAAGAGCGCTTGAAACTCGAACAGGAACGCACCAAGCTGGAACAGGAAAAAGCCAAACTGGCGGAACAGAAAAAGAAATCCAAGAAAAAGAAGACCTCTTCCACCGCAAAGAAAGTCTGGAACACCGCGCTGAATACGACGACGCGCAACATTACCAACCGTCTGATCCGCGGCATTCTCGGAAACCTCTTCAAATGATGAAAACCCCGGCATCGTCTGCCGGGGTATTTTTATTCCGCCTTCTCAATCGTAAATCCATTTTCAAAACTGCCTGTTGCCCTGAAACGGTAAATATTCCCGTATTCCGCGTCAAACGGATCGCACGGTTCCGCCCAAGCCATATTTTCCCGGTTTGCCAGTTCGTTAATGCCTCCGCTTCCGCCCGGCACATTACTGATCATAAACACAAAACTCAGAGCTTCCGGTTCCCTGTCGTTGGGC
>CACZNO010000044.1 GCA_902782505.1 uncultured Erysipelotrichaceae bacterium
TCAAGTTCGAGATCGACGATTTCTTCTTCTTCCAGCGGCTTGACGTCTTCAAATTCGCTGTCGTCGCAGGTCAGAAGATGAATAATTTCCTCTTTCGTCACCGCTTCGGAAAGCTTGGCGACGCGGGCGTCGTTTCCGAGTTTGCCTGCCAGTTCGCTGAGCAGCAGCATATGGTTTCTCGCGAACTCGTTGTCTGCGCTGACGCAGAATAAGAAGATCAGGCGGGTATCCTGGAAGCCGTCGTCGGTCATGCTGGATTCCCAGCGGATCGGATGCAGCGTACGGCCGATGGCGATACCGATTTTCCTTACGGAAAGGCTCTTTCCGTGCGGGATCGAAATCTGGCTGCCCATACCGGTCGGCCCTTCTGCCTCACGTTCGTAAATATCCTTGACAAATTGTTCGATGTCATCGATATAGCCGTCCTTGTATAAATCGTTGGCCATATGGTGGAGCACTTCGTCCTTGGTGGTTCCTTCCACTTCCAGATCGATGATATTGGGGTTCAAAATATCCAGTAATGTCATTTTTCCTTCCTCCGGTATTCTTACAATTCGTACTATAACACGCGTTTTTCGAATTGTACACACTTTTTTTCACGATATAACCACAATTTTATCAAATTTATCAAATTGTTATCACTTTTCCATTGACATTCTTCCCGTTTTTCGTCTACTATGAAGGCGTCGGGATTGATTCTCAGTAAACGATCTTGACCTGATTGCTTTCCAGGATCTTCTCGTACTTTTTCGGGGGCTCCCGGTCGGTGATCAGCGTATCGATCTCGCTGAAATCCGCGAAGTGATTGAACGCGATCACATCAAACTTCGTATGATCGGCGACCAGATATACGCGGTGGCTGTGTTCTATGACATGATGCTTCATGAATCCTTCCTGCAGATAGGTGTTGGTCATTCCGCGCACCGTGGAAATTCCCACCGCGGAAATGAACGACTTGTTGTAGTTGTAAGGATAGAAGCTGGTATCTACCAGAAAAGTTCCGGTATCCGGATGGAGAGCTCCTCCGGCACAGACGCCGGTCAGGTTCCGCATCTTCTTCAATTCCTGCATGACGTCCAGGCAATGCGAGATCACGGTCACGTTCTTCACATGACCAAGATACTTCAGCATCCTGCATGCCGTCGTTCCGGAATCCACGAAGATGACGTCGTTATCTTCGACGAACCCGGCCGCCAGCTTGCCGATGTAGTCCTTCTCATCCGCGTTGGACGCTTCCCGTTTTTCGATAGGGTCCACTTCCCCTTTGGTCACCGGTTCGTTGTAGATCACACCGCCGTATACCTTGGTGATGTGTCCCTGTTCTTCCAGCTCCTTCAGATCCCGGCGAAGAGTCTGAATGGAGATATCAAATTCCTTCAGCAGTTCCTCATTGCTGACCGAATGCCTAGATTCGACGTACTGCCGGATCTCCTGTACGCGATTATATTTCATAGTCGGTCACCTCTCACACTTTCTTTGCTACATTTTACCAAGTTTTACGCAAAAATTCATCATACATATGATTAAAATAAAAAAAGGAGGCAATATTTATGAACAAATTACTTGAAACTGTACAAAAATTTCCGCAAACCGAAGTCTGGAACGATTCCTGCTCGTGCATGGAACTGTCCTATGCGATGGAAAACGGCGCATCCGGCGCTACGACCAACCCGGTCATCGTCGGAAACGTATTGAACAACGAACTCAAGGATTGGGAACCGACGATCGAAAAGCTGGTCGCGGATCATCCTTCCTACTCCGAAGACGACATCGCCTGGGAAGTCATCAAGGCATTAGGCTGCAAAGCTTCCAAACTGTTACAGCCGATGTACCATGAAACCAAAGGCCAGAAAGGACGCATCTCCTTCCAGACCAACGCGAAATTCTATACCAATAAAGACCGTATGGTCGCTCATGCCGTTGAACTTGCGGCAGTCACGGAAAACAGCCAGATCAAACTTCCGGCATCCAAGGCCGGCGTCGAAGCGATGGAAGAACTGACCTACCGCGGCATTTCGATCAACGCAACCGTATCCTTCACCTGCGCGCAGGCAGTCGCTGTTGCGGAAGCAGTGGAACGCGGTTTGGCAAGACGTGAAGCGGAAGGACTCAGCACTGAATGGATGCACCCGGTATGCACGATCATGGCCGGCCGTACGGATGACTTCCTCAAGAGCTTCTACGGCAAGACCGATACCTTATTACATTCCGAAGCGTATGACATGGCAGGCGTCGCGGTCGTCAAAAACGCGTACCGTATCTACAAGGAACGCGGATTCCGCACCAAGCTTCTGGTCGCGGCGTTCCGCTGCATGAACCACTTTGAAGAATTCATCGGCGGCGATCTGATCCTGACGATCCCCTACAAGTGGCAGCGCAAATACAACGTCGCGGATGTTGAAATCAAGAACAACATGGACACTCCGGTCGATGAAAAACTGCTGAACGAACTGCTCACCCTGGATGAATTCCGCAAGGCATATTTCCCCAAGGGCCTCGAACCGGAAGACTTCGAACATTACGGCGCGTTCCTGGCGACCATCAACCAGTTCTTAAACGGCTACGATTCCCTGATCAAGCTGATCCGTTCGTACATGGTGAAGTAAGATGGCATATTCTTTCTTGGCTCCCAGAGAAATCGTCTCGGGACGCGGCGCACTGGAAAGCGCGGCGAAAAAGTTCTCTTCGTACGGTAAGAAAGCGCTCATCGTCACCGACGCGATGATGGTGAAACTCGGAAACGCGGCAGTACTGGAACAGGCATGCCGTGAAAACAACGTCGATTACGTGATCTATGACGGCATCAACGCCGAACCCAGCGATGTCATGATCCTGGACGGTCTGAAGGCTTACAAGGAAAACCATTGCGATTTCCTGATCGCCTTAGGCGGAGGATCTCCGATCGACAGCGCGAAAGCCATCGGCATGATGTCGGTCTCCGACGCACCGATTGCCTCCTACATGGGCAAGCTCATCGACGTCGACATGCCGGGCCTGATTGCCATCCCGACGACTGCCGGCACCGGTTCCGAAGTCACCAAGTTCACGATCATCAACGACACCGCGACAAAGGTGAAGATGCTGTTGACCGGAGCCTGCTTAATTCCGGCGATGGCTGTCATTGATCCGAAATTCACGATGACCGCTCCCAAGAGTGTTACCTCCCATACCGGTATCGACGCTCTTTGCCACGCAGTGGAATCCTACACTTCCCGCAAGGCGCAGCCGTTATCCGAGACCTTCTCGTTAAGCGCGATCAAGCGTATCTTTGAAAACCTTGAAACCTGCTACAACGAACCTTCCAACGAAGCCGCGCGTATCCAGATGAGTCTGGCTGCCACCGAAGCCGGTCTGGCGTTCACCAATGCCTCTGTCACGATCGTGCACGGAATGAGCCGTCCGATCGGCGCGTTATTCCACGTGCCGCACGGATTATCCAACGCGATGCTGCTGGAAGTCTGCATGAACTTCGCGGTAGACGGCGCGTATGACCGTTTCGCGGATATCGCCCGTTATCTTGGGTTCGCTTCTGCGAAAGACGAAGATGAAAAAGCTGCGCGGATCTTCCTGGAAAAACTGTCCGGATTGTTAAGAAATCTGCATGTGCCGACCATGAGCGAGTACGGCATCGACAAGGATGCGTATTTCGCAGTCATTGAAAAAATGGCGCACGACGCATATGCCAGCGGTTCTCCTTCCAACACGATCAAGGAAGTAACCGTCGAAGATATGATCCGCTTATACAAAGAAGTATACCGTTAGTTCAAAACGGAAGGATTTCTGTCCTTCCGTTTTTTTTGCTTTAGACATTCGGTATACAGTACGGAGAATTCCTGTGGTAAAATATACTTGCGAAA
>CACZNO010000045.1 GCA_902782505.1 uncultured Erysipelotrichaceae bacterium
AATTCTGCGCCGCTTTTTCTTTTTCAATGATACCGTAACGCACGATCAAAGAAGCCGCAGAGTCCGTGTCCGCCTTGATGCGGTCCACACTTTCCGCATGTTCTTTCAGGAAGGTTTTCACGGCTTCAGGATGCTCCGCCAGGAATTCCTTCCGCACGATCGTGACCCCGGTCACCATGCGGGAATCCGGCATGGACGCATCCCATACTTCCGAAAGAGAGAATACCCGTTTAACCGCGTCATTCTGCAATAACACGGCGCTGGCAAACGGTTCGGGCAATACCGCGATCCGTTCCGGATCCTTTTTCAAAATGGCGGCGGCTTCGGAAGCTTCCGACACAAATTCGATTTCATAATCCGTGACGCCGTTTTTCTTCAGAAGACAGCGTAACACGTGTTCCGGCGTCGTGCCCTGTCCCGGAGAAAGAACCTTCTTTCCCGCCAGATCTTTGATGGAAGTAACGCCGGAATCCCCGGTAAGGGCGTAAAGAACTCCCAGCGTATTGATGTCGATAACGGTGATTCCCCCGCCGGTTTTCTGGTACAAAACCGCCGCGAGATTCGCCGGAACCAAGGCGATATCCAAACTGCCGTCCGCAACCTTCGCCGAGATCTCCTCGGCCAGAACCGCCATCTGGAATTCGTATTTTCCTTCGGCGTTTCCTTCTTCGCTTTTCTGCATCAGCGATACCAGTCCCATGGTCGTCGGCCCCTTCAGAGATCCGACGCGTACGAGGGCGTCTTCTTTCGGCGCCGGTTTTGCGCACGCGCCAAGAAAAATCATGACCGCTGCACAAATTCCCCATATCCGTTTCATACACATCCACCTTCTATCTACAACTTCTATTTTACCAAACATTTCCCGCTTGCACGCATACCCGTCTTCATCTTTTCGGCGCACCGCCCTTTGTCGCGTTAAAGGACCGGTCCGCTCCGTACAGTTCAATGAAGATCTTTTCGTATTCATTCAGATCTTTTTTCTCGCAGGGAACGATCTTTACGTACGCCTTCTTTCCGTCCTTGATCTCATGATAGATTTTCCCGTTTCCAAATCCGGTCAGGTGCTGAAATAAGCGCTTATGTGCGGTCAAAGACTGCCCGACATACACGTCCTCGTACCCTTTGAACCGGTTTCCCAAGACCCTGTGACGGAAAAACAGGAGGATGTAGATACCGGGCTCATCGGTGTATTTGTAGCCGTTTTTCCCTTTCCCGTCCTTGGTTTTCCATTCGTCCATGTACGTTTCGTACCAGAGGAATTCCTTATACATGCCGTGGCGAAGACGCGCCTTCTTTCCGCCGAGAAAATCGAACAGCATCCGTAAAAGCGCAAACGCAAGAAAAAGGACGACCGCCAGAGCGATCGTAACTGCCAGCGCCATCATGGACGTCGGATCTTCGTAAACCTTGCGTATCCATTCGATGATCTTCATACGTGTTTCGCCGTGTATATGCGCCTATTATACCATGAAAAAAACACCGCCGCGGGACGGTGTTAAATCTCCTTGTACAGGTTTATGAACTCCTGAAGCAGATCGGTATGCCGGAAGTTTTCGGAATAGACGAAGTTGATTTCCCGGACCATGCTGAGATTGTCGATCGGAAGACCGATCAGCCTCTTTTTCCGGATATCGTCCATACAGGCGCTCTTTGCCAGAATGGATACTCCGTATTGATGACACACGAGATCCTTGATCGTCGCGATGTTGTCGACTTCCAGAATGACGTTGAAATCCTTCAGGCTCAGGTTTTTGCTTTCCAAGGACGCCGTAAAGAGATTGGCGGTGCTGGAATCCGGAAGGCGCAGGATCAGTTTTTCGTGCTTGATATCCTCGATGGAAACCGTTTCCTTCTTCGCCAAAGGATGGTCAATGGAAGTGACCAGGATCAGACTGTCGGTGTCCAGCTGCATGTTCTTCAAGCCCGGCTCGTTGATGCGTCCGTCGATCAGCGCGAAGTCCAGTTCAAAATTCTTTAAGCGCTGGATCAGTTTCGACTGGGTTCCGGTCAGAAGCTTGATGTTGATGCCTTTTCCGGTGCTCGCGTATTTGGCGAACACTTCAGACAGGCGGTTGCTTTCGACCGTATGCGTAACTCCGATTTTCAGGGACATAATACCCGCTGCTTCGTCGTTCAGTGCACTGTGCAGGTTGTTATAAAGGGAAATCATCGAACGCGAACACGCGACGACCGATTCTCCCTCCTTGGTCAGAATCAGCTGATTCCCTGCCCGTTCAAAAATCTTGATGTTGAATTCGCGTTCCAAAGCGCGGATGTGCTGGCTGACCGCAGGCTGTGTGATGTTCAGTTCCCGGCCTGCCTGGGTGTAATTTCCGGTTTCCGCGACTTTCAGTAATGTGTAAATTTTGGGGTCCAGCATATAGTTTGCTCCTTTGCGGTATGGCTTTTGTGCATTTTTTTCTTCTTTTTCCGCAGTCATCGGAATCGCGGAAAAAGAACCGTTTCTTCCCGCATCAGGCATTTCCCCCAGCTGCACGGACCCCCGGATGAACTACGGGATCGCATCCATCCGCATGCATCATAAGTGAATAAACCGCAAAAAACGGCAAATTGATTCAAAAATCCTCTGTTTTACCGCTTTCCGCTTTTTCCTCGGGTGCAAGAATTATAGCGAAGGAATCCGAATAAAACAAATCATATTTACTGATGTATCCAAAATAATTTCTTATATGCAATATAATCATTTCCTTATAACATAGATTCTCCGCGTTGTTTATACTTTGACCGCAATCAAAAACAACGTCCAATAACCGGGATCCGGGAATCCGTTTCGCACTTTTTCCTACAAAAAACCGGTGAAAAACACCGGTCTTCTCTTTGAATGCCCTACAGTGCCTTTACGGCAGCCTTGTACAGTTTATACACCATCGGACGGATCACGTAATCGAATTCCCCGATCAGTTTCTCCACCCGTCCGTGATACGCCTTTTTCGTCTGATATACGCCCCACATCGGATCGTTTTCCGTGATATCGTCGGGAATGCCCATGAAGTTGAAGCGTTCGCATCCGCGCCGTTTCGCCTCCTTGATCATCTCCCAATACAGGGCATACTGTCCGTTTAAGCCGAACAATTCCGGATCGTTGCCGCCGAATACCGCGACCACTTCCCGGTCGCCCCAGAAGAAATCCATATTCACCGAAAGAAGAGCCTTGTCCCCGTATTTTTCCTTGAGGGCTTCGTATTCTTCCAGTTTCCGGTTTCCGGCTTCCAAACGCGCAATCGCCTCGTCGAGCTGTCCCTGCGCCTTGAATTTTTCCGGGTTTTTGTTTTTGCGTTCCGTCAGGCGGTCATAGACGACCCGGGATTCTTCCAGGCGCTTTTTCACGCTGTCAATGGTCTGGTTGATATCGATCTCCGCAGCCATGAATCCCACCGCGTTCTCCTTGTCAAACGCGTCGTAAATCGTCTCGTAATATCCTAACGAACGGTCGACAAATCCCTTGCGCTCCGAAGTGCTTTCCATGAGGTCCTTGAACTTCGGCAATTCCTCCCGCGGTAGTTTCCGGACTGCCACACCGTTTTTCGGATAATTGTGGATGATCTGGCGGGTCTTGGAACGGAACGACGCCAGAATCTCCTCTTCGGTTTTATCTTTGATATCGAGCACGTAAATCGTGTGTACGATGGTCGTCAGGGGCTCGCCCTTTTCATCCAGGCGGTAGGTATATCCCAGATTTTTCATTGTGTCGATCAAACCGGAATGATCGTATCCCCCGGGGACCGGGTTGGCGTCCTCGTCCAGCAATCTCGTATCGATGTACGGATCAACCCG
>CACZNO010000046.1 GCA_902782505.1 uncultured Erysipelotrichaceae bacterium
CCGCCATAATGCCCTCCTGCAGAAAAAAACCTGCCGTGCCGGCAGGTGCAAATGTTCTCTCATACGCTGAAAACGCGTTTCACATTGCGAATCTTGCCGGTCTCTCTGTACCGTCTTAAAAATTCACGGGAACAGTATCTCGTACTGTTGTGATAAAGATAGTCCATTTTCCGGAACTTGTAAAGCCTTTTTCGAAAGATTTCACACAGATTTTTCATGCCTCAAAAATCAAGAATATACAAAAAAATATCCTCCTTTTTTCCATGCGTCCGATTTTTAAAGGACTATAATGACCCTTACGGCATCATGAATACCGTTTGTGCTGACTGAAATGAGGAGGTAAAAATGAAGAAGTTTTTAGCAGCAGCGCTGGCAATGTTCATATTGTTGACCGGCACAATTACCGACATTCATGCAGACGACAACATGTGCTATTCGTACGAAAACATTGATCCAGAAGACATAGTTAATGTAGAAATCATTGATGATGAAATCTATATCGATGTTTTAATGACAAATGACATTTATTTCCCCACAGGTGTAGGAAAATGTCCTTCCCCAACGAAGACAACTTATTCCTATGCATCCAAACAAAAACTAGTTGAAATGAAGAATAAAATCAATAACGGGACAGCCGCCACATCAACCATTATCGGGTTCTTAATCGGTTTAGCAAATCCGTATGCAGGTGCAGTCGCAGGGTATTTTTTAAGCAGACCCGGAATGCTCGTCACAGCTATTGATGATGCCCTTACGTATAGGAACAAAGAAAACTACACGATAAGAACCACTTATACGTGTGAGGATTCCTATCAAGGCAATCGGGGATGGGTATATAGGTATAAAGTGGACAGCATCTATATTTACTAATTGGCAGGTAATAGGAGATTATTATGAATAACTTATTAAGCAAATTAACACCATTCCAGAAACGAAAGCTTTTAGCATTCATTTTCGGAGTGCTATTTATTGGCGCAATTCATTTGTTCGTCAAAGATGAAGGTTGGAAGTATTTTCTATCCTGTGCAATTGTCTTGATATTAGCCATTATCTTCAGTGCAGGCAATTATTTATTGTATGGAATTATTACTGTCTTTTTTCTGGCAGTTATATATGTGCAAAAAGATGATCCAAATCAATGGTTATGGCTGCCCTACCTTGTCACATTAGGATACTGGGCTTTCAAACCGGAAAACTGAAATCAGTTATAAATAAAGTTAAGCCGCCGGACTGACTGCCCGGCGGTTTTTTATGATTCGTCCGTTCTGTCCGGAATGATCAGACCGCTTTCCCTGGCCCGGACCGCCAATTCCGTACGGGACCGGTATCCCGTTTTCATCAGCATATTCGCAATGTGATACTTTACGGTTGCGGGGGACAGATACAGTTTTTTCCCGATTTCCTGGTTGGAGGAACCGCTCATGAGCTCGCGGAGAATGCTGAGTTCCCGGTCCGTCAATTCATAACTCGACGCGGTGCCAAGCTGCACCTCCGGGGTCGTATCCGGATAAATCGATTCGCCGCTCATCGTCCGGTCCATCACTTCCAGGATCGGCGTCTCGTTTTCTTCCTTATACCAGAAACTGTCCACACCTGCCTGACGCGCACGGTCCAGATAAGTTACTTCCGGCATGGAGGTCACAATGATGATCTTGATTTTGGGAAATGCCTTCTTGATCCGCGCGGAAGCTTCCAGTCCGCTGGCGCCGCGGTCGGTGACTACGTCCATCAAAATCAGATCGACGTTTCCCTGCGCGGCATAAAAGTACGCCGCGTCCGCATTGCGCAGTGAGTACGCCAGTTCATATCTCCCGCTTTGACGGATATGCGACTCAAATACCTGCCGGGGCAATTCCTGGTCTTCCACCACCATGACCCGCACTTTTTCCCCGTGTTCCGGCTCATCGCAATACACGATACGGCCGGGTTCTCCCGCTGTTTCCTCGAGACCTCGCAAAGCCCGGTCGCACGCTTGGGACAGGTTGCGCTGGACAAAACGCACGGCGCAGATGCCGGATGTAATCTTGCGGCCGCTCTCCGTGATCCAGGATGCCGCGTTCCGCAGTTTTTCGCAAAGATCCGTCATTTCCTCCCGGCTTTTCAGCCCCCGGAATACGATCCGGTAAATCCCGTCGGCGAACCGGCTGATCCAAACGTTGTCCGAAATAAACGGCAGAAGGCATTCGCCGGTCTTCCGGTAAATCGCTTCGGCTTTTTCATACCCGACAAGGGAACGGATCTTTGAAAACCGGTCGATTTCCAAAAGAGCCGCGGCGTTGTACGAACCTGCCGGAAAGAAATCCTTCTGTGCCGCGCAATACTGATCCAGTTCGGTTTTTTCCCAGATGTTTTGTTTCATGATTTCCGGATCTCCTTTCTCTTCGCGAAGCGGATCACCACGCAGAATTCCGGATCGGTTTCGATATTCATCGCACCGCCCATGGACTCTGTCTTATTGCGGATGTAGGTCAGTCCGCCCGCTTCTTTCACCGTTCCTTCCGGCTTTTTTCCGTCGTTACAGAAACGGATGATGTATTGGTTCTGATCTTCAAGCACCGAGATCTTCAGGGTCGACGCGTTGCCGTGCCGGTACGCGTTCAGAAGGCACTCCATCGCCGCCACCAGGAAGACTCTTTCCTCGTCCTTTCCTTCGGGTAAGGTTCCCTCGGTTTCGATTTTCACGCCGATCGATGCCGCCGCTTCCGTTAATTCGCTGAGCACATCCGCGGATTCGGGTTTCGTGTTCTTTCCGAGCAACGGCTGAATGGCCTTCCATCCTTCGAGAATCTCTTCTTTTTTCTCCCGGTACGTCCCGTCCGTCAATGCCCGTTTTGTCTGGTAGATCATCCGCCCCATCAGATCGTGGAACCGGATCTTGGTTTCCAGAATCTCCTTTTCAATGGTCGTCTTTTCCACCAGGGCACTGAATTCCTTCAGACGCCGGTTCAAGTCCTGTTGGCGTTCGATTTCGGTGCGCAGTTCCTGTGTTAATTCGTATTCTCCCGTCACATCCGAACCGGTGATTTCGATAAGGGGCGTATCCTCCAGGGTATGTGTATACCGCCGGAAGGAATACACTTTTTTGTCTTCCGTCTCGAATAAAGGAAGATCACCGGTCTGGATCCTGCGGGAATGAGGTCCTGTATTTCCTTCCCTTATCCAATTCCAGAATTCGATTCCGTTGGAGATCGTACGTCCGAAAATCCGGTAGGCCATACGGTCCATGATCGGGTTGACAAGCTTACAGGTACCGTCTTCGTAATAGAAACAGATGCCGACCGACAAAGCGTCGAAACTCTCCTTGACCGACATCGGCGTAATGCGCTTTTTCCGGTACTGGATATTCCGGTACACCATGACGCTCAATAAAACCGCGGCAGTAACCAGGAAAATCCATACGCCCGTCATCGGAAGATTTCGGCAGAGTTTCATAAACGGCGAATCCGTATAACCGGAGAGTTTATATTCCCGCGCCAGAATAAAGACCGCGTGATTCAGCACGAACAACAGGATCTCCGCACAAAGGACCAAGGGGTTCTTGCGCTGATGAATTTCCAGTAACGCTCCGCATACCGCCAGCAAAAACACGGTCAGTAGACCCGCGGTAAACACCCAGATCCATTCCGACTGGGACGCTAAGAATTCATACATCGTCATACGTCGCCTCCTTTCTCTTCAAAGGAGATACGGTAGAGGACGCTGTCTTCTTCCGTGATCACAAAGACCTTTCCGGTATACGCATTCCGGATTTCTTCGGAAAGAGGCACGCCGGGCCGGGACAGCCCGATTTCCGCCAGGAATGTCAGCGGACCGGTTTTCGAAGCGCGCACCATCACGGCTGTCATATCCTCCAGATGGTGTAATACGATTTTTTCGAAGAGATCAAACGCTTCCAGGATCTGATCACCGGGTGCCGTTTCCTGGTTTTCCATGTCCACATGCGCAGCGACGCTGAACAATTCGAGATTGTCCAAGGTTTCCTTGACTGATAAAAGGAGTTCCTTCACCGGAATTTCTTCTTTCCGGTCCGAAATCAGGCGCAGATTGACCCGGCGCTTGATGAAGGTTCCGTACACCGTCACCATGACCCATTGGCGGTACATTTCCTCTTCGTCGTCGGAAAGATGATTTAAAATCTCCGCGGTCTTGGAGGAATCTTCCGCGATGGATTCCGCAATCGTGTCGTATAAACGGTTTTGGGTGATGTACTGGATCTGTTGTTCGGCGACTTTGTTTTCTTCCGTCAACAGTTCGTTGTCATCCAGAAGACGGTCGCGCAGTTTCTGAAGGATCCTGCGCGTCTGGTTCAGCGAGGTAACATCCTCGTACCAGTAAACTCTTCCTCCCGGGATCTTCTCGGAGCGCACAAGGGTGTTTTCATCGGCGTAATACGGTTTATCCCTGGCGGCTTCCATTTCCTCTTCGGAAAGAAGGCGCTGGTTCTGGGAAACCCAGAAAGCGTCCCCTTTTTCATCGGTGATCGTGAGGCTGACCGCGGAAAGCGGTAATAACGCCTCGTATCCGCTGTTGGAGGGAATAAACCCGATCCGGATACAGGATTCTACATACAACAGGATCGCAAAACAGAAGACCTCCTGGAACTGGACCCGGAACAGCCCGAACACCGACGGTGCGTCCGACCCCAGGAATCCCTGCAGGAGGGAATACAGCGGATATATCAACAAAACCGTCACCGGCACCCAGATCCACTTTTTGCGCGCCATGTTTCCGCATTCCCGGAAATACCGTACAAACGATGAAAACAACAGAACCGTGATCCAGACGTAAATGAGATAATAGCCGAATCCGTGGGTATACACGCCTCCGTTCACGATGATGTAGGGACCTTCAAATCCGAATACCGTGCGGTGAAGATCGTTGGTCAGAACATACAGGCACAAAAGACCGGCCGGCACGCCTAACCAGATCTTCTTTCCGACCGGGTTTTGATGAGGATGTTCCCCGATACAAAGCGACGCGTAATATACCATCAAAGGAATCAGGATCAGCGGTATGTAATACAGATACCAGAAGAAATGATCGTAATACGAGTCCTTCCGCATCACTTCGTAGCGCAGGGTGCTGAGCGCGAACAGTACTGTCATGAGTACCGCCGCCGCCATCAAGACCCGGCGCATCGTTTTCGGTACGATTCTCTTGCGGATCGTAAAAGCCCAATAAACACAAACCACGGCTTCCGCGGCGGTCGCGGGCACTTCCAGCCGCATTCCCTCGTACTTGAAGCCGATTTTAAACAGCCATAGAAAAACAATGACCAGAAGAAACGCTTTGATGACACTCCGTGGTTTGATGCGCATAGTTCTCTCCGTTATCATCATAAAACACAAACAGGTTTTTCATCCACTCTCCAACCGGATAAAAAACCTGTTTGATTTCGTTCTTTGAAGTTTATTCCACGGACTTCAGGGATTCGATCATTTCGATCTTCCGTAACGTCTTCCGCGTAAACAACAACACAATAACCGTAAACACCAGAGTAATCGAATACGCATACACGAAGGTCATGGGCTTGATGTTGGTGCCGAACTTGATCATCTCCATATTGATGACGCCCATGATGAACCGGTGTTCCACGATGCCTAACGGAAGCCCCGCGATTCCTCCGATCACCGACAATAAGAAGATCTCCTTGAAGATGTAGGAATTGATCTCGTGCGAACGGAAGCCCAATACTTTCAGGGTTGCGATTTCCCGGATACGCTCGCTGATGTTGACCTGCGTCAGGTTCACCAACACGACAAACGCCAAGGCGCCCGCCGTAAAAATAATGACCAGAATAATGTAGTCCAACGCTTCGATCATGATGTTGAACTGCGTCGTCAGGTTGGATAAATCGACGACGCTCATGACCCCTTCCGCCTCTTCCAGACTCGCTGTCAAAGCCTCGCCGTCATTGGATTTCACCAAGATCGAATTGGGGTGCACCGGTTCCCGGAAGATCGCTTCATAGTAGTCGTTCGACATGTAGATGAAATGCTGGAAATACATTTCGCAGATCTCGTTGACCTTCACATCCGCCTTGATTCCGTTGACCGATTCGATCGTGATGTAGTCTCCGGCCTGGATCTTGTTGTTTCTGGCGAATTTCTCCGACAGGATCACACCGCTGTTGTTGATCTTGACCGGTGTTTCATAATCCAGCGCCCGCAGATGGAACACGTCGTTTCCCTTGCGCGCGTCGGTGACGCAAACCGTCAGAACCTTTTCGTTTTTCTCCAGATACACCTTGGAGGAATACGACATCATCGGCGTCACGATCTCGTTGGAAAGATCGCTTTCCAGAATCGCCATGGTATCTTCCAGTTTGAAATCGTTCTCCAGGGATACCGTGTAGTTGTAGTTGTAGATTTCCCCGAACTGGATCGCTACGACATCCTTGATGGAATCCTTGATGCCCCATCCGACCACCAGCAATCCCGTACATCCCGCGACTCCGATCACCGTCATGAAGAAACGCGCCTTGTAACGCAGGATATTGCGCACCGTGATCTTGGAAGTAAACGACAGTCTCTTCCAGATCGGCGTAATATGTTCGACAAAGGTCTTGCGGGCATTCTTGGGAGCTTTGGGACGCATCAATTGGCTCGGAGCTTCCGATAAACTCTTGCGCACGACCAGTATTGTCACAAACGCCATCAAAGCCGTAAACGCCAGTACGCTGATCACCAGATTCCCGATCGGGAACAGCGTGATCATATCCGGCAGATCGTACATCAAGCGCCAGGTCTTGTAGATGACCGTCGGGAAGATCATCATCCCGATCACGATGCCGGCGGCGCTTCCGACAAGGCTCGCTGCCACGGTATAAACGACATATTTCCCGATGATTTCCTTACGGGAGAACCCCATCGCGCGGAAGATTCCGATCTGGCCTCTCTGTTCGTCTACCAGACGCGTCATCGTTGTCACGCACACCAACGCCGCCACCAGATAGAATAATAACGGTAAGTAGGTCCCGATGGCTCCCATCTGTTTGGCGTTGTTCAGGTACATGTACGAAGAATAATGCGAATCCCGGTCCAGCACGATCCATTCCGCCGCAGGAAGTTCTTCGAGATCCTGGTAGGCTTTGCGGATCTCCGCTTCGGCTTTTTCGATTTCCGCGTTGAACCGCACCAATCCGTCATAGTATTCGGTTTCTCCCGCGCGGTATTTTTTCTTTCCTTCTTCGATCTGGGCATTGGCTCCCGCAATTTCCGCGTTGAACCGGTCAATGACTTCATTTGCCAGACGGATCTCGACCAGTACCGCCTCCATGCGCAGACGGTCTTCTTCCAGCGCGGTATAGGAAAGATACACGGATTCCACGCTTCCGCCGTATTTCTGATTGATTTCCTTCATGCGCTCTTCCGCATTCTGTCCGATGGATTCCTGTTCCATCTGTTCAAGATTCTCGATCAGAAGTTCATTGACGCGGATCTGTTCCTCGGCGGTGCGGATC
>CACZNO010000047.1 GCA_902782505.1 uncultured Erysipelotrichaceae bacterium
ACGCCTTCTGACGCATAAGAAAACCACGGAGGAAAACCGTGAGCAGATCATGAAAGAATACTACGGGGAAATTCTCCGCAATCCCAAAGCGGTATTGGTGAAATGCGTGGACCGCTGTCATAACCTCACCAATATGGCATGGGGATTAAGCCGTGAGAGAATTACCCGGATGATTCTGGAAACCGAGGAGTATTACCCGAAACTTCTGGATGTTTTAAAGAGTTCGATCGAGTATAACGACGCAGCCTGGCTCTTAAAGTACCAGATCGAAAGCATGCTGGATATATATAAGCGCCTTTTGTAACTTGAAAAAGGAATCTGTACTAAAAACTGCGGTCTGCGGAACCGCAGTTTTTTTAAGTGACTTTACGGAAATCGGATTGACATGGTTTTCTGAATGGATTTAAAATTATTCAGTAATGTGTACGGCCGTACCGAAAATTTGAAGTGTTCATGTATGGAAAAGGCATGAAGGCGGTTTTAAAACCCCTTGTGAACGACATCTTGCGATGTTCTTTTTTATTTTTGGGAGGCTTATATGTCGAAAATATTATTCGTTACAGGCGGCGTAGTTTCAGGACTGGGAAAGGGAATCACCGCGGCTTCCCTGGGAAGATTATTGAAAGCCCGGGGTCTGAAAGTGGTGTCACAGAAACTGGATCCTTACATCAACGTTGATCCGGGAACGATGTCTCCGATTCAGCACGGGGAGGTTTTCGTTACGGAAGACGGAGCGGAAACGGATCTGGATCTGGGACATTACGAGCGTTTTATCGATGAAAACCTGAACAAATACTCGAATCTGACCACCGGCAAGGTTTACTGGAACGTTCTGAAGAAAGAACGGAGAGGAGATTATCTCGGAAAAACCGTACAGGTGATCCCGCACGTTACCGATGAAATCAAACGGTTTATTTATTCCGCATTGAAGATAGGGGATCCGGATGTGTTGATCTGTGAAATCGGCGGCACCGTAGGAGATATCGAAAGCCAGCCGTATCTGGAAGCGGCAAGGCAGATCGGCTTGGAAATGGGGAGAGAAAACGTGCTGTATATTCATGTGACCCTGGTGCCGTATCTGGCCTGCAGCAAAGAGCACAAAAGCAAGCCGACCCAGCATTCCGTCAAGGAACTGCAGGGAATGGGAATTCACCCGGATGTGGTTGTGCTGCGCTGCGAACACACTTTGGAGAAATCCATCTTTGATAAAATCGCGCTTTTTTGTAATATAGAAAGAGAATGCGTCATCGAAAACCGGACGATTCCGGATCTTTACGAAGTTCCGCTGATGCTGAAAAAACAGCATATGGACGATGTGATCCTGCGCAAACTGGGATTGGAATGTCAAAAACCGGACCTGGAAGAATGGAAGGCGTTAGTAAACAGGATCCGTCATCTGGAAAAAAGCGTGACGATCGGATTGGTCGGAAAATATGTACAGCTGCATGACGCATATCTTTCTGTCGCGGAAGCCTTGACGCACGCGGGATTCCAATACGGCGCCAAGGTGAAAATCCGGTGGATTGACAGTGAAACCATCGACCGGAATTCGGCAGCTTCCAAACTGCGCGGATGTGACGGGATTATCGTTCCCGGCGGATTCGGTAACCGCGGGATCGAAGGAATGATCGAGACCGCCCGGTATTGCCGGGAAAACGATGTGCCTTATCTCGGAATCTGTCTGGGCATGCAGGTGGCAGTGATCGAATTTGCGCGGAACGTGTGCGGCCTTACAAACGCAAATTCCCGGGAATTTGATCCGGATTCTGCGTATAAAGTGATTGATTTCCTGCCCGATCAAAACGATGAAAAGGAAAAGGGCGGAACACTGCGATTGGGCGCTTATCCGTGCGTGCTGGCGGATCATACGAAAATCCGCGAGGAATACGGAGTGAGCGAAATCAGCGAACGGCACCGGCACCGTTATGAATTCAACAACGACTACCGCGAACAGCTGCGCAGGCACGGTTTGAAAATCAGCGGCACATCACCGGACGCCTATATTGTGGAAACCGTGGAGACGGCGAATACATATTTCGTCGGGGTGCAGTTCCACCCGGAATTTAAATCAAGACCGAACAAATCTCATCCGTTATTCAACGGACTGATCCGATATTCCCTTAAGAGAAAGGAAGGACGCGAAATATGACAGACATCATGAAAACCTTCGGCAAGCGGGTGTTCAACGACAAGGTGATGAAGGAACGCTTATCCGGATCTACCTATGAAGCATTCCGCAAATCCATCAAGGAAGGAACCAGTCTGGATCCGAAACTTGCCAAGGAAATCGCGGAAGCTATGAAGGAGTGGGCGATCGAAAACGGTGCGACGCACTTTACGCACTGGTTTCATCCCTTAAGCGGCGCGACGGCGGAAAAGCACGAAAGCTTCGTATCCACGGCCAAGGGCGGCCAGATCAAACTGGAATTCCTTCCCGGAAATCTGGTAAAAGGCGAAGCGGACGCGTCCAGTTTTCCTTCCGGCGGATTGCGCGACACTTTTGAAGCCAGAGGATATACCGCCTGGGATCCTACATCCTATGCGTTTATCAAAGACGGAATTCTGTGTATTCCCACGGTTTTCTGTTCGTACAGCGGGGAAGCGCTGGATCATAAGACACCGCTGTTGCGTTCCATGGACGCCCTGAATATCCAGGCGATGCGGATTCTGCGGTTGTTCGGAAACGAAGACGTACATCATGTCAAGACGACCGTCGGCGCGGAACAGGAATACTTCCTCGTCGATAAGAAATATTACGACGAAAGAGAAGATCTGATGCTGGCGGGCAGAACCCTGTTCGGTGCCATGACGCCCAAAGGACAGGAGATGCATGATCATTACTACGGATCCATCAAGATCCGTGTTTCGGAATTCATGAAAGACCTCAACGAAGAGTTGTGGGCGTTGGGAATCCAGGCGAAAACCGAGCACAACGAGGTGGCGCCGTCCCAGCATGAATTAGCCAACAATTATCTGACGACCAATGTATCTGTCGACCAGAACAATCTCACGATGGAAGTCATGAAGAAAACCGCGAAAAAACACGGGATGGAATGCCTGCTGCATGAAAAACCCTATGCGGGCGTCAACGGAAGCGGCAAGCACAACAACTGGTCTTTAAAAACGGATACCGGCGTGAATCTGCTGGAACCGGGAGATACACCGTTTGAAAACGCACAGTTTTTGCTGTTCTTATGCGCAGTCATCAAAGCCGTGGATGAATACCAGGACCTGATCCGTATTTCCATCGCGTCTGCCGGAAACGATCACCGTTTGGGAGCTTCCGAAGCGCCTCCGGCCATTGTGTCGATCTTCTTAGGAGATGAACTGACCGCGATACTGGAAAGCATTGAAAACGATACCGAATACGTCGATAAAGGGAAACAGCCGTTTATCATCAGCGTCAATACGATCCCGAGTTTCCCCAAGGATAATACCGACCGTAACCGCACGTCGCCGTTTGCGTTTACCGGCAATAAATTTGAATTCCGTATGCCCGGATCCAGCGCCTCCATTGCGACGCCGAATACGATCCTGAATACGGTCGTTGCCCAGGCGCTGAAGGAATTTGCGGACGAACTGGAACCCCGCAAAGACCTGAGTAATTCGATTCACGCCTTGATCAAAAAGACGATCAAGGAACATAAGCGCATCATCTTCAACGGAAACGGCTATGACGCGGAATGGATCAATGAGGCGGCGCGCAGAGGTTTGCACAACTATGCGTCGACGCCGGCGGCTTTAGCCCATTATCTCGACGAAAAGAATGTCCGCGTGTTCACGGAACAGAACGTTCTGACGGAAGCAGAACTCGGGTCACGCTATGAGATTTATCTGGAAAAATATACCAAGACGATCCGGATCGAGGCTATGACGATGCTGGATATGCTGAAAAAGGACTACCTGCCGGCGGTCATGCGATTTGAAGACCGGCTCGCGAGGGCGGTGCAGCGGGATAAGGAACTCGGTCTGAATCCGGCCGACAGCTACGAAAACAGAACGTGGAAGAAAGTAAAAGGATTGGTCAACCGGCTCTATGAAGAGACGCTGGACACCGAAACCAAACTGCAGAATATCAACTCCTCCTCCGCGTTATCTGCCGCTTACTATTATCACGACGAGATTCTTCCGTGCATGGCGAAAATGCGCGCGGATACGGACGCACTGGAATTGATCTGCGACCGAACGCTCTGGCCGATGCCGACGTACAGGGAATTATTGTTCGGGGTGGATTAAGAATGGAAAAAGTATTGATTCTGGATTTCGGAGGCCAATACAATCAGCTGATTGCGCGCCGGGTGCGCGAACAGCACGTTTATGCCGAAATCCTTCCGTATAACCGGATATCCGTAAAACAGATCCGTGAGAACGCATACCGGGGAATTATCTTTACGGGAGGCCCCAACAGCGTCTACGATCCCTCGTCCCCGCATTATGACCCGGAGATTCTTGAAGCGGGAATCCCGGTATTGGGGATATGTTACGGGGCGCAGTTAATTGCGTATATGGCCGGCGGAAGCGTAAACAGCGCCGGAGTTTTCAGCGAATACGGAAAAACACGCTTAACGGTAAAACCGGATGTTTTATTCCGGAATGTTCCCGAAAACAGCGACTGCTGGATGTCCCACACCGATTATATTGAAAAACTGCCGGAAGGTTTTACCGTTACTGGCTATACTGAGCACTGCCCGTGTGCGGCGATGGCGGATGCCGCGCGGAAGATCTACGCCGTGCATTTTCATCCGGAAGTTACCCATACCGATTACGGGAAGGAAATCCTGCACAATTTCCTGTTTGGGGTGTGCGCATGCAGCCAAGACTGGAACATGGACAGTTTTGTTGAAAGTTCCATTCAAGAATACCGTGAAAAACTGGCGGGCAAACGGGTTCTTCTGGGTTTGTCCGGAGGCGTCGACTCCGCCGTGGCGGCAATGATTCTTCATAAAGCGATCAAAGATCAGCTGACCTGCGTGTTTGTGGATCACGGAATGCTTAGGAAAGAGGAAGGCGATATGATCGAACAGGTGTTCCGTCATACGTTTCATGTAAATCTCGTCCGCGTCAACGCAGAGGAGAGATTCCTCCGTAAATTACAGGGAGTAACGGATCCGGAACGTAAGCGCAAGATCATCGGCGAAGAATTCGTGCGTGTTTTTGAAGAGGAAGCGCGAAAGCTGGGCAAGATCGATATCTTGGCGCAGGGAACCATTTATCCGGACGTCATCGAAAGCGGCAGGGGAGATTCCGCGGTAATCAAAAGTCATCACAATGTCGGAGGTCTGCCGGCAGATATCGGTTTTGAAGGGATTGCGGAACCGTTAAGAGACTTGTTTAAGGATGAGGTCCGAAAAGCGGGATTGGAACTCGGCCTTCCCGCGGAATTGGTGAACCGCCAGCCGTTCCCGGGTCCCGGCCTGTCGGTCCGTGTGATCGGCGAAATCACCAAAGAGAAACTGGAGATCCTGCGTGAGGCGGACGCGGTTTTCCGCGAGGAAGTGATGCGCGGCTGTGCGGAT
>CACZNO010000048.1 GCA_902782505.1 uncultured Erysipelotrichaceae bacterium
ATACCGGTTTGTCGGGATCCTGCCGAAGAATACCGGAGATTTCACGTTTGAATCGCTGAAACTGAAGAGCCTGTTTGATTCGGTCAGCTGGGATTATGACGTCTATGTGAATATGCCGAAACTGGACATCCAGTACAGCGTGTCGCTGGTGGAACCCCTGAAGCAGCTGGGGTTGGAAGTTCTGTTTACGGAACAGGCGGATTTCAGCGGAATTGCGAATAGTTTGAAGGTTTCGGACATCATTCAGAAATCGGTGCTCAAGCTCGATGAAAAGGGTACCGAGGCGGCGGCGGTGACAGTGATCTCCATGGATGCCACGGCCATGCCGGTGCAGCGCCAGGAAAAGTCCGTTTCGCTGGACCGTCCGTTCGCATTCATGATCATGGACGCAAACGACAATGTCCTGTTCGCGGGAAAAGTTCTGAACCCGAACAAGTAAACCGGAAAGCAAGGCGGAGAAATCCGCCTTTTTCTTTGCGCCGTACGCGGGATTGCCTTACGTGAAAAGAAGAAAGACCTTGTTAAAACAAACCTTCAAATGAGATAATATTATAAACGGTTTACGGATAATCCTGCGGCTTCGAAGAGGGAAAACCGCCGCGTTCGATACGGGGGAGAGTATATGGAAATTGAAGAGAGAGAAAACCTGGATAAACAGATCGATAATATAGAAAATCACAACGGTTTGTTCGGGAAAATCATGCGAAATGTGCTGCTGATCGTAATCGGCACGATTATCGTGGCGATTTTCCTGCGGGTCGTTCAGACGCGGACTTCCATGTCCAAGCAACAGGAAAATCATGAACTCGCTCTTACGGAAGCGGTCTCTTTGCTGGAAAGAGCCGACGAGAACACAAAAGAACTGACCGGTATCTACCACAGCGGAAACTGGCAGACGCTGGAAGATATCCAGGAGATGTTTGCCAGAGGGACCTTTAACAAACTGGTTGAAGCGGACAACAGCGTCCGTTCGGAAGTGTTTGCGGAAATCGCTGAGCGCGCAGGGGTTTCCTATCTGTATCTTCTGGATGAGAAGGGCACGATTCTGGTCAGCCCCGACGCGGAATTGCAGGGGTGGAATCCGGCAGCCACGGCACATATGACCCAGGAAAACCTGAACCGGATCCTGAACTGGTGTTATGACGAAGACGGGAATGTGTCCCCGGTATTTGTGATGAACATGTACGGGACATATTATTTCTACTCCATGCCGATGATGTACAACGGAGTTCAGTATGTGCTGGCAATCGGCCATAATTCCGTGATGCTGGATCAGCACGCTTCTTCTTTAAGCGATGTATCCAATGTATTGAGCCGTACGAAAGTCATCAATGACGGATTCCTGTTCGCCGTCAATAAGGAAGACATGATCTTCGAATACTACAATAACGGGGAAGATCTTCTGACCGGACAGAATGTGTTCGCGGTCGGTTTGAAGGAAGATGTTCTGAAAGACGGATACAAGGGAACGCAGGATATTCTGGAGGAAACGTATTACTGCACGTCCAAAACTCTCGGGGATAATATGGTCATTGTCGCGGCGGCGCGGCTGAATGAAGTTGTTTCCCATGATAAGTACGTCCTGTTGTGGTCAGTCATGGGGTTCTGTATCGTTATGGTTCTTTGCCTTGCGTACGCGATTATCGTAAAGAACGACTATATCCGGCAGGGCATCAACAAGGAAAAATCGATTCTGTTCAAGGGGGCTCCCGAACAGAAGTATTTTGATAAAGCGGTATTCCGCCGGGTTCTTCCGCTGATGATGATCGGGGTGCTTTCGGTCTACGGCATTACTTTCTACATGCAGACGCTTCTGGAAATTGAAGAGGGCGTGGACAAGGCCAAAGTCATCCTGCAGGAAGTCAGCGCGAGATATGAAGAGGGTGCGGAAAGCCGGGACGTCGTACAGGATTATTTCAATTCGCGGTTCCTTTCCATCGCCAATCTGGCGTCGTTTATCGTGGGAGAAACGCCGGAAGTCATGAACGCGAATACCGATCATTATCATACCGTTTACGATGAAGACGGTGTGCGGAGGTTCGTGCTGGATGACGAAGGAAATCCGCTGAGATCCATCGCGGAAGCGCCGTTTTTGCAGGAACTATGCCAGAGCAACCTCATCGACGCCATCTACATCTTCAATGAAGAAGGATATACGATCGCGACCAGCACCAAGAACTGGTTCTTCTCGCTCAGCAAGGATGAAAACGATCAGTCGTATCCTTTCCGGCAGGTGTTAGACGGCAAGACAGACAGTTATCTGCAGGAAGCAATGGTCAACGACCTCGGTGAAGATACGCAATTCTTCGGTGTCGCGATGTATTACTATACGACTTTGGACGAAAACGGAGAGACCAAATACGTTTCCCGCTATGCGTTTGAAGAAGCCTGCGCAGCGGAGAATGTCAGCGGCGTCCGGACAGCGGGAGGCATCACCAAGCACCGTTCGCTGTTACAGATCGAGCTGAACGAAAATCTGGCCGGTATGATCATGGAAACAACCAGCACGGAATATGCCATGTCCACGAAAGTTTTATCGGACGGGGCGGTTCTCGTGTTTGACAGCAGCCCGGAACACAAGTGCGTCTATTCGCCGAACCCGGTCAATCTGGGCCGTTCCGCGGAGGAACTCGGCATTTCCTCCAAAGCGTTCTCGGGCAATGTATATTACGGATTCAACAAGCTCAACGGAAATACCTATTTCGAATATTTCCGTTATCTGGATGAGAATTACTATGTCGCGGCAGCGATTCCGAAGAGCAGCATGTACCAGACCCGTACGATGATTTCGCTGATTACGGCGGCGGTATGTCTGGTGCTGGTGCTGAACCTGCTGCTGACGGCGACGGTTTCCGATGTGGAGCAGACGCCGTACGAGGAAATGCTGGCTAAACAGCACCAGGAAGACAAGAATTCCACGATTTTCAGCATCATTCTTCCTTCCGGACGAATCGCGAGCACGACCAAAGCTCTGGCCAGATGGGATAACCGCAGGATTCCGTGGAATGAACGTTCGACGGAAATGAAACTCGGTACGGTACTGGGGTGGATCCTTTTGATTCCGGTGATGTACTTCGTGTTCTCGGCATTGGGAATCAACCGCATATCCGCAGAGGATTCCGTCATCCGGTACATCCTCAGCAACGGCTGGGATAAGTCGCCGAATGTCTTCGCGTTCAGCGCCTGCATGATGACCCTGGCAACGGTGTCCATCGGCATCAATCTTCTGAATATCCCGGTGCGCATGCTGACGAACCTTTTGGGAACACGCGGAGAGACCGTGGGGCATCTGCTGCTGTCCATCGTCAAATACGGCGGTACGATCGGCGTGCTGTTCTATTGTCTGTATCTGTTCGGCATTGATTCCGCCAACCTTCTGGCGAGCGCGGGAATCATGTCCATTATCATCGGTCTTGGCGCGCAGAGTTTGATCAAGGATATCATCGCGGGGATCTTCATCGTGTTTGAAGGAGAATTCCGTGTCGGCGATATCGTAACGATCGGCGGATTCCGCGGAACCGTGACAGATATCGGGTTAAGAACCACCAAGATTTCCGGCGGCGGAAACATCAAGATCTTCAACAACAGCGATATTTCCGGCGTCCTGAACATGACGAAGGAAACATCGTATGCGTCGGTGACCGTGAGCCTCGATTACACGCAGGATGTCGATTATGTGACGGAGGTTCTGGACAGAGAACTGAAGCTTCTCAAGGACCGCAATCCGAAGATCGTCACGGGACCGTCCAGTCTCGGCGTTTCCGGGCTGAACGAGCGGCAGTACACCGTTACGGTCGTTGCGGGATGTAATGAAAAAGATGTCGCCGCAACCAACCGGTATCTGAATAAAGCCATTCTGGAAATCTTCAAGGAGAACGGAATTCAAAAAGCCGTCAGTATTCCGGTGGCGGCGATTCCTATGGACCAGCTCGACGTAATCAAGGGAGAGGGGGCGGAAAAAAGATGAAAAAGCTCTTACCGTTACTCATCGTATGTCTTCTGTGTCTGAACGGATGTTCTTCCGGAGAAACGAATCCGGATGATACGCCTTCGGGACCGGAAAAAAGAGTTGTCCGTTTGGCTTTGAACAGCGCGGGACATATCCTCACTTTTATCGCGGACAGTCAGGGGTTCCTGAAAGACGAAGGAATTACCGTACAGTATGTGCCCGTGAAGAACGACGCGGAAGTTTTTGAAGGAATCCGCAACGGGACGATCGACATCGCGTCGAATTCCGGAACCAATCTTCCTCTCCAGCAGATTTCCTCCGGCATGGATCTGACGATTTTCGGCGGATACCTTCTGACCGGATGTATGCCTGTGTTTACCCGCGTGGTGACCGAGTGGCATGGCATTGAAGACTTGATCGGGAAGACGGTCGCCTGTGAACCGAATCTCTACGCGCTGACCGGACCGCTGCTGGACATGGGGTATGATCCCCTGAATGATATCACCTGGTACGAAACCGTCGATCAGACGGACCGCATCCGCGCCGTAAAGAGCGGAGAAGCGGATTTCGGATTGGTGGGCACCGCATTGAATTATGACGTGATCAACGATCCGGAACTCAAGATCGTCACCTATGCGTACGAAGTATTGCCGGCGTATTCCTGTTGCCGGACGGAAGCGCTGTCTTCCTGGGTGAAAGCGAATCCGGGAACGGTCAAAGCGCTTTTGAGGGCGTGGATCCGGGCGATGGAATATTATGATTCGCATCGCGGGGAGATTGCGGCTTTGACTGCGGAAAAGACCGGAACATCCGAAGAACAGGTGAAGGCGTATCTGAATAATCCGCGGTTCGATTTGAATATCGATCCGATGAGAAAGTCCGTGCGAAGAGCCTGGGACTATATGGACCGGCTGGGATTGCTGGACTATTACGCGAAACAAATCGACATCGATGATCATATCAATACCGATTTGTACAAGGAAGCGCTGGATGAATGCCAGCGGCTCTACGGAGCGGAGAATCCGAAATTCTACGAGAAACTGCAGGCGCAGTACGCCGTCAACGACTGATACAAGAACCGGTTTTTCCGGTTCTTTTTCGTCTGTGACATAATTTAGAAAAAGCACCACCCACTCAATGGCATAATGAAAGGAGAGATTTGCATGAGTGATTACAGTATCTTTAAAGAGCCTGTAAAAGTCGCGGGAACCGAATTCCCCAACCGCTTTTTCATGGCGCCGATGACCATGGGTTGTTTCTGGGATGAAAACGGCGTTTTCAACGATCAGACCATCCGGTACTTCACGGAACGCACCAAGGGCGGGTTCGGCACGATCGTGACCGGAGCCATCTGCACCGACAGCAAGGTCGACCCGTATTCCGCGTTAGGTCCGAACCCGGCCGTCGTCGGAAAGCCCTGGATCGACGCGGCAAAGAAGCTGACGGATTCGATCCACGCGGCAGGAGGCAAGATCATCGCCCAGTTATCCATGGGTTTAGGCCGGAACTATCCGGGTCTTCCGTCCCCGAGCGAGAATATCGTATTCGGAACCGCGGATACGATGTCGCCGGTCCTGACCAAGGAAGGCATCCAACTGAAAATCGAACAGCTGGTGAACTGCGCGCCGTTAATGAAGGAAGCCGGATTTGACGGTATCGAAGTACACGCGATGCACTGGGGATACTTGCTGGATCAGCTCGGAAGCGCGTTCTTCAACCGCCGCACCGATGAATACGGCGGACCGCTG
>CACZNO010000049.1 GCA_902782505.1 uncultured Erysipelotrichaceae bacterium
ATTTTCGCCTTTGTACGCGCCACATCGCCGGATTTGATCTTTGAACAGATTGAAAAAGGCACCGAAGGAAAGAAGAATCACATCCCGGTCTTTGCGCTGGTGGCGGTTTTGATCGCGGCGACTCCGTTAGGTTTATTGGCCACCGGGACAGCCTGGGGCGAATGGGGCGCGGATGAAATCGCGGAAGTCATTCAAAACGGTACGGCGTTAGGCTATACGCCGAGCGGCTTGGCCAACGGATGGTCGTTGGAAGTTCTGATGCCGGATTATACGCTGGAAGGAATGGGCGAAGTTGCCGCTTATATCCTTTCCGCCGTGATCGGTGTAGCCTTATTGGTCATTATCTTTAAACTGATTTCGATCCCGATGAAGGGAAAGAAGGGGTATGCTGCCTGATTGGCTCATACAAGAAGAGAAGTACATGCCGCTGCGTGACAGCGGCATGTTTGCGTGGAAGACTATCCGCCAGATCGGTGCGGCATTGACGAGAATCAAGATCCAGCGCGGTCATCAAAAGGGAAAACCGATTCCTGCCGTATTGAAACTGGTTCTGCTGATCGCGGGAATTCTTACACTATCCATCAGCAGACACCCGATCGTGTTACTGATCGCCGGAGCGGTTTTGTTGGGATACCTTTGCACATGGCCCGCAGAGGATATCTGGTCGATCCTGAAGTCCTCGCTGATTGCGGTATTTTTCGCATTGCTGATGTTTTTGCCGGCGATGATTTTTCATCCGGCAGGAATTCCGAATAATCTGCGGGTCTTGATCAAAGTCTTCTTCTGCGTCATGATGACGGCGATCTTCCATCACACGACCCAATGGAATCATGTCACGGAAGCTTTACGGAAACTGCACATACCGGGTATTTTCGTGTTTATTCTGGATATCACGCTGAAATATATCGTTCTGTTGGGAAAACTGATCAACGATCTTCTGACATCGCTGATTTTACGGTCTGTGGGAAAAAACGAAAAGAAATACGCTTCCGTAGGAGGCGTCATGGGTGTAGTATTTGTCCGTGGATCGGAAATGAATTCCCGTATGTACGAGGCCATGCAGTGCCGCGGATTCACGGACGATTATAAAGGATTATAGAGATGGCATACCTGGAATTAAGAGACATTACTTTTGCGTATGATACAAGCGAAAACCCGGTGTTTGACGGTTTTTCGCTGTCCTTGGAAAAGGGCGTCTGCCTGGCTGTTCGGGGGGATAACGGAGCGGGGAAAACCACTCTGTTCCGGATTCTGAACGGTTTGTCGTTTCCCGTAAAAGGAGAATACGTATTGGACGGCGTGAAAATCACCAGGGAATACCTGAAAGACAATTCGAATGCCAAGCGTTTTCATAAACGGATGGGATATCTGTTTCAGAATCCGGATATCATGCTGTTTAACGCGAAAGTGTACGACGAGATTGCTTTCGGCCCAAGACAGATGGGAATCGGGGAAGACAAAGTGCGGGAACGTACGGAAGACTGCATGAATCTTTTGGAAATCCGTCAACTGGCGGATAAAGCGCCGTATCATCTGAGCGAAGGTCAGAAAAAACGGGTGGCGCTGGCGGCGGTTCTGGCCTTGAATCCGGAGATCCTCGTGCTGGATGAACCATTTGCGGGACTGGATACAAAAAACCGGAAGCTGTTTATGAAAATTCTGGGCGAGCTGAAAAAAGCCGGGAAAACCTTGATCATTGCGACGCATTCGGAAGAAATTACGGAAGCTTTCGCGGACCGTGTCCTGGATCTCAGTACCTTTGTAGATGAAACGGGAAGATGATTCCCGTTTTCTTTCGCGAATGCCGCTGGCACATGATAAAATAGAAAAAAAGGAGATTCTCCGATGGAAAAGAAAGCTTTGGTGTATGTGCGCCATTTAAACGCACCGTATCAAAAGGAAAGCCGGACGGTATTCAAACCGCTGACGGAAGAAATGACAAAGGAGATCCGCAAAACCGTTGCGGAGATTTTTGATGCGGCAGGAGGAAGCGCACTTTTGAAAACCAGCCGTGATGTGTACCTGAAACCAAACGGAATCGACGGACAGCCGTATTGTTATACCCGGCCGGAGTTCGTCGAAGCCGTGATCGAATACTGGAAAGAACATGGAGCGAATAAAATCTATTTGTTCGAAAACTCCACCCAGAGCAACGCGACACGCTTGGTATACGCGGTCATCGGCTATGATAAAATCTGTAAGCGCACCGGTGCTGTTCCGGTGTATCTGGATGAGGAGAAAACCGTTCCGTTTGAATTCAAAGGGAAAAAATCCGTAACCGAAGATCCGGACGGATACTTTGTCACAAAGTTCGACATGCCGGAATTTGTCGTGAAGCATCTGATCGAAGAAAAAGACCGGAATCTCTATATCAGTCTTCCCAAACTGAAAACGCACTCCATGGCCGGAATCACGATGGGCGTCAAGAATCAATGGGCGTTTCCGTCCCAGCCCTCCCGCGGCTATGACCACAACTATAATCTGCATCACAAACTTGCGGATGTGCTGAGTTATGTCCGTCCGGATTTCACGATGATCGAAGGTGTGGAAGGAACCGTTTACGGGCATTATCCCGTAACGGCGCTGGCGGATGAGGCGGTGTTGCCGTTAAAGGTGATCGTCGCCGGAAAAAACGTCGTCGCGGCGGATATGATCGGCGCAAAAATCTTCGGATTGGAACTGGAAGATGTGCCGCATCTCAAGGACGCGGTGGATCGGGGATATTCCGAGGGCGTGCGTTCTTTGGAGGACATTGAAATCGACGGTGATATCTCCATGTACCATACGAAGTATCCGACCGATTTGTACGATTATTATCCCGAGGACGTGAAGATCCTGATGGGAAAAGAGAGGTGCTGTAAGCAGGGATGCCGCAACAATCCGCTGACATTGTTACAGATCCTCTACGGCGATCATCACGGAAAAGGCGGATGGACGCTGGTGATCGGAAAAGGGTTTGATCCAAAGGAAATCGACGCGATTGAAGGGAAGGTTCTGATTGCGGGAGACTGCGCGATCCGCGAAGTTTCGCAAAGACTGATCAAACGTCTCGGAAAGAAAAACGTTTTCCTGAGCCATAAGTGCAATACTCTGTCCGAAACCGCTGCGGCGATGTTCTATCTGATGAAAGTCAATCCGATGGAGTTCGCGCCGATTCCGCCGTTAAAGGCCCTGCGATGCCTCGCGTTATCGAAACTGCACGGGTCGACCGCACTGGTGCCGTCGCCGTTTTCCAACAAAATCAAAACCGTTTGATACGGTAGGGAGAAGAAATGAAAAAAGTACGTATCACCGTCATGAAGGTCGCCTGTTACAAGGACCTGATGGAAAAATATGAAAACCCGATTGAACATGCCTGTTCCATGAAGGAAGGCATGGTGTTTATTGCGAACGGCTGGGAACGGCCGGAAGGATTCTGTCTCAGCGCCTGGGAAACGGTATCTCCGTTTGTAATGGCGCTTTCCCACGGGGCACAGGATTTTTACGACGGCTGGATGAAAAACAAGCGTTCGGCGATGATTTCGTGCAATGACGGCTTCCGTCCGGTGAGCTTCCTTCTGGAAACTCTGGAGGATGAAAATGCGGTTTAAACCGGGAGACATTGTCCGTCATTTCAAACGGGAAACCCTTTCGGAAGAGGAGAAGAAAACGGGAAAGTATCTTTACCGGATCATCGGTGTCGCGACCCATTCCGAGACAAGGGAAAAGCTTGTGATCTACGAAGCGTTGTACGGTGAAGGCGGGTATTATGCCCGGCCGCTGGAAATGTTTGAAGGCGAAACGGATCACACGAAGTACCCGGATATCCGTCAGAAATACCGCTTTGAAAAAGAAGAAGAGAACTAACGTGCAATTTCTGTTATAATGAAAAGGATTTTTGAATAAGAATGAGGTGAAATGTCATGGCGGAAGAGATCAAGGAAATCAAAGACGAAGAAAACCGCAACTTTATCTACAACTTCATCAAGGAAGACATCGCGCCGGGCGGACAGTATGAAGGGATGACCGTACATACGAGATTCCCGCCTGAACCCAACGGATACCTTCATATCGGCCATTGCAAGGCTTTATGCATTGACTTCGGTATGGCGGAGAAATTCGGCGGACTGTGCAATCTTCGCATGGATGATACAAATCCCGCGAAGGAGGACACGGAATATGTCGACGCGATCAAGGATGATATACACTGGCTCGGGTTCGACTGGGGAGACCGTCTCTACTACGGGTCCGATTATTTTGAAAAAGACTATGAATACGCGGTGGAACTGATCAAAAAAGG
>CACZNO010000050.1 GCA_902782505.1 uncultured Erysipelotrichaceae bacterium
GCGGGGCTCGACGCCAACAATATCCTTTACGTGAGGATGAAACCGCTGGAAGAGAAAGTCGTGCGCGATTATATTGAAAACTACGGGCACGGGGAACTGCGGGGTCTTTTGTCGGATGAGAATATGCTGGTGCTGCTAAGAAATCCGATGCTGCTGACCATGTTCTGCCATTCCTTTGACGCGGAAGGCTACAATTTCCGCATGGAAATCAGCCAGGCTTCCCTGACGCCGGGTGAACTGATCGAAAAGTGCGTGACCGCCCAGTTAAGAAAGACCAATTCCGTGCATCTGGACACGTTCTTTGCGGTGATGTGCTTATTCCCGATGGCCATTGCGGAACTGTACTACACCGACCGTTTGTTCAACATGACGGTCAACCGCATTGATCTGACGAAGGCGGTAATGAGCGTTTTAAAGGGGATGGACATCGATTCGCTCGAGGCGTTCTATCTTCTGGAATACGCGGATAAGTGGGGACTGGATGTCAACGCGGACGAAATGGATGAGCTGTTCAGATTCCTGCATGATCCCAAACCGCTGGAAGTCCGCAATCAAATGGCGTCGTTTGAAGAGATCCTGAGCGGCGTGCTGCAGTTTTTCCATCCCGATACGGAACGTTCGCGGGTAGGCGGAGGGCTGTACCGGTTTGAACATCAGACGTCGCTGAACTGGTATATCTCCTACGGCATCTACAGGATGGCGGATCTTTGGACGGACCGTTTCCGCGAAATTCTGGAAGTCCTGACAGAGAATATCGGCCTGGTATCCGACGATACGGACGATTTCGAAGAACAGGGCGAATTCATTTTCGATTTGATCCGGAACTCTTCGCGCGAAGAGGCATACCGGTTGTTCATAAAGAAACTGCACACCCGTCATTTCGCGTTAAAAACGCCGCGGGTATACGATATCGCAACCGGGGGAATTTCCCTTTATGACAAACTGAAAGTCAGCGACGAGGACTATGCGAACGATGTCGCGACGTTCTGTTACTCGCTGTATTCTCTGGATAAGAATACGCCGTCCGGCGTGAGCGAAGACGAGGTGCTGGAAATCTACGGAAACAAGCTTCGCGACGTATGGAAGAAGGCGGAGAAAATCAAAGACGAGGAATTCCGCCGGGTCACCATGGCGAAAATCGACACGATTGAAGGCGCTTTGCGGCTCGGAAAACACCGTTTATACAAAAACAAGCACAAAGACAAAGATCCGGAAACGGTCCGGCAGCTGCGCTCGTTTGCGTCCGAGGCGGAGGAATTCCAGATGAAAGCCCTGAAGACACGCCAGGACGTTCTGGAACACGGGTCCGGCAGGTTCCGTAACGAGATGCGGTTTAGGATCGCGTATTCGTATACTTCTCTGGGTACCGCGCGCTTCCATCTGGCGGACTACGACAAATCCATCGCATACCATCAACTGGCCTGGGAACTTCGCGAAGCGCTGGCGGAAGATGAGGAGATGGACGAAGAATACCGGGACGATTCGCGCTTGCGGATGTCCATCAATATCAACCGGATCAACGGGTCTCTTTTGATGCGCGGAAACGTCACGCCGGAAGTGCTGGAAGAGATTTTCCGGCGGGAAGAATATCTCGCAAGGGAAAACCGCATCGAAGCCGAAATGAAAAATCAGGTGAAAAACTTTGAAAAGGAAATCGCTTTGATCGGTTCGGACCGGAAACTTCTGGAACGGGCGAAGGAGGTGTACGCAAAGATCAGCGAGGCCTTTGCGCGCATGTTCGGATACCAAAGCGATCAATTGAAGACGATCGGGGAAAGTCTGGACAAGAAGTCTTCCGAGATCCGCGAGGAGGAAATCCGTATGGCGCAGTTCGGAATCGACCGATTTTTCGCGTCGGAACCGTTTCAGAACATCGTAAAACTCTTCAATGACGGAAACGGGACAACCGATCCGGAGGAAATCGATCAAATCGCCGAACAATGGGATTACCGCCGGAAACTCGCTGCGGGCGGAGAACGTCAGGCTATCACCGAAGAAGACGTGTTTGTGAAACCGCACAGCGAAGAACTGATCGCGTGGATCCGGGAACTCGGCATGATCGAGGAGAAGACCGAGCTGTATCCGGCGCCGGACTATGTGCTTCCGTTAGGAGGCTACGGACAGTCGAACTTAAGAAGATGCCAGGTGGCAAAAAAGACGTGCGACCGGTATCCGGACAAGGAGATTCTGGTGTGCGCATTGTCGTCCCAGCGTAAAATCGATAAACAGGCGGAGTTTGACGCCATCCGGGATTTTGCGCCGGAAGCGAAAACAGAATTCGAGGAAATGGATTACGCCATGCGGATCGCGTATGACCTGGAGCCGGCCGTAAAGCACGATACCTATAACGAGCCGGATACCAAGGAATACTGGGCGGCCTATACGTATGCGTCGAAGGAAGAAAACCGTACATACTACAACCTGAGCGCGCCCTGTTATGAAAAGACCAGAGCCAGAGCCAGTACGCTGGATACGTTTGTGCACTTCCTGAAGTGTTTTGACGTGCCGAAGGGATCGAGGGTTTTCCTGTTGTCGACATCGTTATACGAGCCGTATCAATACTATTCGTTATTGCCGGAAGCGATTGAGTACGGGGTGAAGCTGTACTTCGTCGGAGGCGAATACAAGGGATACGAGGGAAGGCTTCTTGCGACCCTTTGTCTGCAGGATCTCAAAAGTGCGGTCGACGCGATGTGTAAGTTTTTGCAAAAGTATCCGAAAAATGTTGAAAATGTACAATAAAACAATTGTTACATCGGTGTAGAAATGATAAAAAACCGTTTATTTGAAACAAAAATGACGGTTTTTTTATTTATCATAATCATACAAGAAAAAGGTAGCGTTTCTTCCAACGGAGCACGTGATTATTGATTACAATAAAAATGAGGTTGTAACCGTTTACATTTTCGCGTGATGAAACGGAACCCATTATAATCAGGAGGCAAAACATGAAAGGTATTAATGTTCGCAGCGAAATCAAGCCTTTAAAGAAGGTATTGCTGCACCGCCCGGGGCGGGAATTGTTGAACCTGGTGCCGGATCGTCTTCCGGAACTGCTGTTCGATGATATTCCGTTCCTTCGTGTCGCGCAGGAAGAACATGACGCATTCGCGCAGGTTCTCCGCGACAATGGAGTAGAAGTTGTATATCTGGAAGATTTGATGACCGATGTTCTGAAGCTCAATCCGAAGCTGGTTGAACCGTTTATCTACCAGTGGCTGGAAGAAGGCAACATCAAGACCAAGAAGTGGCAGGATAAGTGCTACGAGTACCTGATCAATAATTTTGAAGGGAAAGCACTTGTCGAAAAGACGATGGAAGGTATCACGCTGCGTGAAATGGGCGAGGACTTCTCCGCGTTCAGTTTACAGGATATGATCGCACCGAACGACGACTTAGTCGTTGACCCGATGCCGAACCTGTACTTCACGCGTGACCCGTTTGCGTCCGTCGGAAAAGGCGTCTTCTTACATAAGATGCACTTCCCGACCCGCTGCCGTGAAACGCTGTATGCGGACTACATCTTCAAGTATCATCCGGATTTTGAAGGACAGGTCACACGTTACTATGACCGCGATGCACACGCGAGCATCGAAGGCGGCGACGTTCTGAACCTTTCCGAAAGCGTGGTTGCGATCGGTATTTCGCAGCGTACGAGCCCGGATGCGATTGAAATCGCAGCCCGTAATCTGTTCAGCGATCCGGATTGCAAGGTTCGCACCGTCTTAGCGTTCAACATCCCGGTATCCCGTGCGTTCATGCACCTGGATACAGTCTTCACACAGATCGATGTTGACAAGTACACGGTACATCCGGCGATCCTGGGTCCGTTAACCGTATTCGAAATCACTCCGAAGAAGGGCAACCCGCAGCATCTGAATATCCGCCGCGTGGATTCCAGCCTGGAAGCGATTCTCGAAAAGTACACCGGTATTGACCGCGTTCAGCTGATCAACTGCGGCGGCGACGATCCGATTGCTTCGGCGAGAGAACAGTGGAACGACGGTTCCAATACGCTGGCGATCGCTCCGAACAAGATCGTTGTTTACCAGAGAAACGATGTTACGAATCCGATCCTGCGTGCGGCAGGTGTCGAAGTTCTCGAAATCCCGAGTGCGGAATTATCGAGAGGACGCGGCGGGCCAAGATGTATGTCCATGCCGTTAATCAGAGCTGATTAATAACACTAGTAAAGGAGAAAACAAATGGGTGTTAATGTAAGAGGAAGAAGTTTCCTGACTTTATTGGATTTCACACCGGCGGAAATCAACTATTTCATGGATCTGGCGGCGGAATTCAAACGTTTAAAAGCGAACGGCGTTGACCACAGCTTCTTAAAGGGCAAACAGGTCGTATTACTGTTCGAAAAGACCTCGACCAGAACTCGCTGCTCGTTCGAAGTAGGCGCACGTGACCTGGGCATGGGTGTTACGTTCCTGGATCCGGGATCTTCCCAGATGGGCAAGAAGGAATCCCTGGAAGACACCGCAAAAGTATTGGGCAAACTGTATGACGGTATCGAATACAGAGGCTTCAAACAGAGCGTTGTTCAGGATCTGGCGAAGTATTCGGGCGTTCCGGTATGGAACGGCTTAACCGATGATTTCCATCCGACGCAGATGCTGGCGGATATCCTCACCGTTAAAGAAGAATTCGGTGATGTCCGCGGCAAGAAGCTGACCTTCTTCGGTGACGCGCGTAACAACGTCGCGAACTCCTTAATGGTCATCTGCTCCAAGTTGGGTATGACCTTCTGCGCATGCGGTCCGAAGGATCTGTGGCCGAAGGAAGAATTAGTCAAACAGTGCAAGGCGATCGCGAAAGAAACCGGCGGCAAGATCGAACTGACCGACGATGTCAAGAAGGGCGCGAAAGACTGCGACGTCGTCTATACCGATATCTGGGTATCCATGGGCGAACCGGAAGAATTATGGGCGAAGCGTATTGAATTATTACGTCCGTATCAGGTCAACAAGGAATTAATGGCAATGGCAAATCCGAAAGCGATCTTCTTACATTGCTTACCGTCCTTCCATGACCGCAATACGACCATCGGCGAAGACATTTACCAGAAGTTCGGTTTACCGGCAATGGAAGTCACCGACGACGTATTCTTAGGCAAACAGGCACGCCAGTTTGAAGAAGCGGAAAACCGCATGCACACCATCAAGGCGGTCATGTACGCTACACTGAAATAGTCAGGACAGTCACATGAACAAAAGATTGGTTATCGCATTAGGCGGCAACGCTCTGGGAAACAATGCCGAAGAACAGCTGGAACTCGTTAAGGGAACCGCGAAGACGATCGTGGATCTCTCCGAGCGCGGCTATGACATCATCGTAGGTCACGGCAACGGTCCGCAGGTTGGTATGATCAACCTGGCGATGGAATTCTCCGCGAATAACGGCGGGAAGACTCCGTATATGCCGTTCCCGGAATGCGGCGCGATGTCCCAGGGTTACATCGGTTATCACTTACAGCAGGCAATTCAGCAGGAATTGCATGAAAGAGGCATCGACAAGGAATGCGCAACCGTCGTTACGCAGGTCGTCGTCGATGAAAATGACCCGGGCTTCCAGCATCCGACCAAACCGGTAGGAAGCTTCTACAGCAAGGAAGACGCGGAAAGAATCGCGGAAGAAAAAGGCTTCACCTTCGTGGAAGACGCAGGCCGCGGTTACAGACGTGTTGTACCGTCCCCGATCCCGCAGAGAATCGTGGAATTGAACGTTGTGGAAAAATTAGTCCAGGCAGGCGTGATCGTCATTACGGTAGGCGGCGGCGGAATCCCGGTTGTTGAAACCGAAAAAGGTCTCAAGGGTGTCGCGGCGGTTATCGATAAGGACCGCGCAAGTTCCTTACTGGCGAGAAACATGCACGCGGATATGCTGGTCATTCTGACCGCGGTTGACCGTGTCTGCATCAACTACAACAAGCCGGATCAGAAGGAACTGGCGAGCATGACGCTGGAAGAATGCGCGAAGTACGAGGCAGAAGGCCAGTTCGCGCCGGGCAGCATGCTGCCGAAAGTCCAGTCCTGCGCAGAGTTCGTTCGCAAGAATGAACACGGCGGAGAAGCATTGATTACTTCTCTTTCCAGAGCAGCGGAAGCTTTGGAAGGCAAGACCGGAACGATTATTCGCAAATAATTCCGACATAACGGATTTCCTCCCCGTCTGATTACGCCGGGGAGGAGACGACCGTTTCCGAAGAAGTGTATACTTGTTCAAGGGAAAAATCAAAGGAGATAAAAATGAGTACTACAAAGAAAAGAAAAAGCTTAGGTACATTCGGTATTCTGCTGTGTGTACTTCTGCTTGTTGCGGCGGTTTCCTGGTTAGTAGCCGGTAAACCGTACACGGATGCAGAAGGCGTTGAACAGGCTGTTCACGGCGCTACACTGCATGACATCTTGATGGCACCGATCAATGGCTTCCATGATGCCGGCGATGTTATCGGATTCGTATTCTGCTTAGGTGCCTTCCTGGCAATCGTCAACAAGACCGGTGCTCTTGAAGCCGGTATCCAGGCGTTGGTCAAGAAACTGCATGGCAGAGAGTTAGTTCTGATCCCGATCCTGATGTTCGTCTTCTCGATCGGCGGAACCACGTATGGTATGTGCGAAGAAACTGTTGGTTTCTACATTCTGTTAGCTTCCACGATGCTGGCGGCAGGCTTGGACCCGATGGTCGGCGCGGCAGTTGTTCTGTTAGGCGCAGGCGTCGGTGTTCTCGGTTCCACGATCAACCCGTTTGCGACCGGTGCGGCAGTAGCGGCGGCAGGCGTAGATGTCAACATGGGTAAAGTTTACCTGCTGGGTATCATCCTGTGGTTGGGTTCCTATGCCATCGCGACCTGGTTCGTATTACAGTATGCGAAGAAGATCAAAGCCGGCAAGGGTTCCATCTTAACCAAGGAACAGCTGGAAGAATGCCAGGAAGCTTACGGCGGATCGGCAGATAAGAACGATGTCAAACTGACCGGCAAACAGAAAGCTGTTTTATGGATCTTCGGCGCTACCTTCGTCATCATGATCTTCGGATTCATTCCGTGGATGGATTTACTGGGAGAAGAAAAAGGTCTGGCTCTGTTCGGATGGTCTGAATTCCTGACCGGAAATCCGTTTGGCTGGTGGTGGTTCGATGACGCGGCTACATGGTTCATCATCATGGGTCTGATCATCGGCTTGATCGGCATGGAAAACAAGGGCGAAATGTCCAAGACCGTCTGCGCGGGTGTTGCGGATATGGTTTCCGTTAACCTGGTTATCGCATTAGCGCGTGCTACTTCCGTATTAATGGCTACGACAGGCTTAGGCAACTGGCTGGTTGAAGCTTCCGTTACCGCATTATCCAAATCGGGTATGTCGGCTCCGGTGTTCGGCTTCTTGGATTACCTGTTACACTTAGGCTTATCGTTCTTAGTACCGTCCTCTTCGGGTTTGGCAGGTCTGTCCTCTCCGATCGTTTCCCCGATCGTTTCGGGTATGAACTGGTCCGTAGAAACCTCGATCATGATCCTGGTTGCGGCGAACGGCTTAATCAACCTGTTCACCCCGACCTGCGGAGCGATCATGGGCGGTTTGGCGTTGGCAAGAATCCCGTGGGCTACCTGGGTGAAATGGGCTTGGAAAGTCATTCTCATCATCGGTATCTTCGCGGCAGTCGTCTTAGTCGGCGGTATGATACTGTTATAGTCTGCAGTTCTATAATTCTATCCCTTTACAGTGCCGTTTGTGGTTACACAGACGGCACACTTTTTATTTTGAAAAGGGGTATAATGAATAAAAAGGAGATGCCATGAGAAAACAATCTTCCAATCAAAACGCAATGGATGTGAATACGGAACCTTCGAAAATCTGTTCTTTTGATTATGAAGCGATTGAAAAACCGACGCGGGCGTTAATGCATCAGGCGTCGAGATTCTGGTATTTCAAAAAGGGGCACGGAAAGATTTTTATTGATGATGCGGAGTACGAACTGAAGCCGGATACGCTGGCGGCTATTACCCCGTGGAAGATTTCGAATATCACGGAGGTAGACGAACCGTTACAGCTGATCGTCATCATTTATGACTACCAGTATATCAATTCCGCTTTACAGGGACCGAGCGTCATCGAGAAGGACTGTAACGATCTTCTGGAAAACATGGAAATCTCTCCGGTTTGCTATCTGGATTCCGTACAGGCAAAGAAGATGGACGATTTGATGGATGAACTGAAACAGGAAATCGGGACGCAGCCTTCTTCGGTATCTTCCTTCAAAAAACCGATGGGTTCCCTGTATGTGACGAACAAACTGGTGGAGATTATGCTGCTGTACAGCCGGTATGTCATGGCCAACAGCGGGATCCGCGCGGATGCGACGCCGGGACAGAAATCTATCATGAGCTATATTTACGCGCATTCTTCCGAGAAACTGACCCTGTCGAAGCTCGCGGATGTTTTCTATGCGTCCGAATCGGCGATTTCCAGAGAAATCAAGGCGATGACCGGGGTAGGCTTCAACCAACTGCTGACCAGTATCCGGATGGAAAAAGCGACCGATTATCTGATGTATACGAATATGAATCTCGAAGATATCGCGCATGCGATCGGGTTGGTGGACGCACCGCATTTATCAAAACACTTCGCAAACCACATTGGCATGACTCCGAAGAAATACCGCGAGACCTACGCGAAAGTCAAAAAGAGATTTGCGCTGACGACGAAGGAATCCGCGTATGAAATCGTGGACTATCTGCACAAGAATTACGGGGATGATACATTGAACGCGCAGGATACCGCACGTCAGTACGGCGTTACCGTGGCGGAAATGAACCGGTCGCTGCTGTATTATTGCGAGAAAAACTTTGACGCGCAGCTGAATATGATCCGCACCAGTAAGGCCTGCGAATTACTGACCGACACAAAGGAATCCGTGATGGCGGTCGCGATGGAAGTCGGCTACCGCAATATCAAGACTTTCAACACCAACTTTACGAAACTGGTGGGAATGACGCCTTCGGAATTCCGGGAGCGCGTAACGTTCCAAAAGGGATACGATAGAGAATAAAAAAGGAAGCGATTGTATGGATGTACAGGAAAGAAAAATCCGGGAATTACGTCATCTTCTGCACGAAAACGCGGAATTGTCCGGAAAAGAGGAGAAAACGCGCCGGATCCTGAAGGAGTTCCTGCGGGAAAACACACACCTGGAAATCAAGGACGAAGGTCCCTGGTTTTATGCGAAGTATAAAGGAAATCCGGGGGATTCCTGGGTTGCATTGCGCGCGGATTTTGACGCATTACCGGCCAAGGATGGAACGGTAAAGCATTTGTGCGGACATGACGGACACGCGGCAGCCTTGTGCTATACGGGAATGCTGCTGGAAGAAAATCATGTAAAAGAAAACGTGATTCTGCTGTTCCAGCCGGCAGAGGAAACCGGCACCGGTGCGGTATTGTGTTCCGGCCTGTTTGAAAAAGAAAACGTCCGTGCGATTTACGGATGTCACAATCTTCCGGGGTTTCCGCTTGGAACCGTGTATACCCGACCCGGGACGTTCGCGTGTGCGTCCCGCGGATTGGAAATGACCTTGACAGGGAAACCGACGCATGCGGCATATCCGGAGAACGGTATTTCCCCGGCGCCGGTATTGGGCAAATTACTGCGCAGAATCGATGAGCTGAACGAATCCGCGAAGGAAAAACTCTGTATGATCACGGTCATCGGCGCGGATATGGGTTCGGAGTCCTATGGAATCGCGGCGGATCAGGCGGTTTTGCGGGTGACGCTGCGGGCTGAGAACGATGAGGATCTGGCGTCCTTTGAAGCCGGTCTATTGAATTATGCCGGAAAACTGTGCGCCGAAAGAAAACTGGAATTCTCTTTCCGGGTGCTGGATCCGTTCCCCGCAACCGTAAATGTACCGGAACACGCGGAACATATTCTCAAGGCGTGCGGCGGGAAAGTATTGGAAACTCCGATGCGCTGGAGCGAAGATTTCGGAAACTATCTGCGGGGTTGCCCGGGAGCGTTTTTCGGAATCGGGTCCGGAGAGAACTGCCCGGGTCTTCATACGGAAAACTATGAATATCCGGATGAAATCCTGCGATTTACAGCGCATGCGTTTTTCGATATAGTTACAGTGAAGTGAGGTTGAATCATGCGTAAATTTATAACGGACGAATCCTTCTGGAACCTATTCCCGGATGCGGCGATTGCGATTCTGGCAGTGAAAAACATGCAGGAAGCTGCGGAATTGAACGATGCGGAAGCGGCGGAAATCAAAGAATTACTGGATCAGGCGAATACCGGCGCAAAGAAGTATCTGGTCAGTGAGACCATTTCGGAAAAC
>CACZNO010000051.1 GCA_902782505.1 uncultured Erysipelotrichaceae bacterium
CCGTGTGTTCCTGAACACATTATACCCTATATTCGTAAAAAACACGATTTACGGATGACAATTCCTGCCATCTGTCTTATGTGCGGAAAGTATGAACGGATTACATTTCTGCCGGTTCAAAGTCTTCCGGTCCGTGCTTGCAGATCGGGCATACATAATCTTTCGGCAGTTTTTCGCCTTCAAACGGTTCAAAGTAACCGCAGACCTTGCAGATGAACCCCTTCTTCTTCTGCACCGTCACCGGGGCGACATATTCGAAGTCTTCCGGTCCGTGCTTGCAAAGCGGGCATACGAAGTCCGCCGGCAGTTCTTTTCCTTCGTAGAAGTAACCGCAGACCTTGCATCTCCAACCTTCCTTCTGCTCCGCCGCGGGCTGTTTCTTGGGCTTGATATGCGCGTGATAATAGCCGTAGGTGCAACTCGGCGCGTTTGATAACGCCTTGGCTTCCGTAACTTTCGCGATGAATAACGTGGAAGTTTCCAGATCGAAGCTTTCCAGCACCTCGCAGCTGAATACCGCGTTGGTGTATACCGGCAGATAGCGGATCCCGTTGGAAAGACGGTCGTTGTACGAAACATCCGCGAACTTGTCGACGTCCCTTCCGGATTGGAATCCGAACTGCTGGAACAGGCTGAAGGGAGCTTCCTCGGTCAAAACGGAAACGTTGAATTTTCCGGACTTTTTGATCATTTCACAGGTGTAGTTCTGATTGATGACGGACACCGCGACTTTCTTGGTATCGCCCGCCGCAACCTGGTAAGCCGTATTGATCACGCAGCCGTAGTCTTTTCCGCCGTAACGCGTCGTCAATACTTCCACGCCGTAGGTGAACTTGATGAACGCGTCGTTGGAGACTTCCAGCTTGGTAACCGGTTCCGCCGGCAGAGGTTCTTCGCGGGAAGGGACAATGTCCTTCGCGATTGCGTCCGCCAAAGCGTCGAGTTCTTCCATCGTGCCCGGTTTCGGCGCGGACTTGATTGTCACCGTATTCCCGATGAATTCGGTTCCCTTGAGTTTCGAAAGAAGTTCCTTCATGAGCTTGCCGCTCATCGGGCCCCAGGAACCGTTCTCCAGCAGTGCGACCTTGCGGTTCTTCAGGCTGTGGGCAACGATGTCGTTCAGCAGGTTTTCCATCGTCACGAAGATCCCTGCGTTGTAGGTGGTCGCCGCAAATACGAGATGGCTGTTTTTGAAGGCGCTGGCGACAATGTAGCTCGCCGGGATCACCGACGTATCAAACATTTCCACCGGCACGCCGCGGTCGGATAATTTGCCGGCCAGGATGTTGGCCATGTTTTCGGTGTGTCCGTATACCGACGCGTACGCCAGACAGACGCCCTTTACTTCGGGCGTATAGGAACTCCAGTCGAGGTATTTGTTCAGGAAATCGTTGAAATGACTTCTCCAGACAAACCCGTGCAGCGGACATACATACGCGATATCCAGCTTCGCGGCTTTCTTTAATACCATCTGGACCTGCGGTCCGTATTTCCCGACGATATTGGTGTAGTAGCGTCTTGCCTCGTCGATCCAGTCGTGCATGAAATCGACTTCATCCGCGAAAATGCGGCCGTTCAGCGCACCGAACGTGCCGAAGGCGTCCGCCGTAAACAGGATCTTATCGGTCAGATCGTAGGACATCATGACTTCCGGCCAATGCACCATCGGCGCGTTGACAAACGTCAGGGTGTGCTTCCCGAACGACATCGTATCGCCTTCATTGACCAATTTGATTTGATTGGACATATCGTAGTCGAAGTACTGTCCCAGCATCGTCTTGATCTTGGCGTTGCAGATGATCGTTGTATCCGGATAGCGGTACAGAAGATCTTCGATCGTCGCCGCATGGTCCGGTTCCATATGATGAACCACCAGATAATCCAGTTTTCTTCCGCCCAACGCATACGCGACATTGTCAAAGAACGTGTGCGCCACGGCTTTGTCGACCGTATCAAACAAAACGGTTTTCTCATCCAGCATTAAATAGGAATTGTACGATACCCCGTTGGGTACGCCGTAGACGCCCTCAAAACAAGTCAGGCGCCGGTCGTCCGCGCCGACCCAGATGAGGTCTTCCAGAACTTTCTTCGTGCATTGCATAATGATATTTTTCTCCTTCTCTTCCGACATTGTCATTGTAAACTATTGCGCCGGTTTTGTCCTTTATTTCCCGTAAGGAATTCTTCCCCGCATCGTCTTGTAAAGCGCCAGGTACAGCACCACCGAAAGGATCAGGCAGATCGCAGCGTTGAACATCGTCACGCCTGCGCTCCATGCCAGGATAATCGACGCGGCTTCCGCCGGCACCCGCAGAATATAACGCTTGTACAGATAACCGATGACGGGATCAAAGATCACGTTGAAGCCAAGTCCCAGCGCCGCCGAAAACGACGCGGACACGATCAGACGGTGCCGGTCGTTTTCCGTTGTCATTCCCAGTTTTTTCGCCGCTGTTCCGGCAAGAAACGCGATCATGAATTTCAGAAAAAAGGTCTTCGGCGCGGACGCGATGTAGCGGGGATCAAGAAAATCCGCAATCGACAAACCGATCGCACCGGCCAATCCTCCGTAGATCGGTCCCAGAAACCATCCGGATAACACCACGACCGCATTGGCGACATGGATTGCCGTCGTGCTTCCTTCCGAAATCGGGATATTGATCTTGCCGAACGTAAACACCGCGTAATTGAGCACCGCGAACATCGCGGTATACGTCAAAAGCTTTACTCTTTTGTTCATATGACCACCTTCTTTTTCTTATCATACACCATTTCACGCAAAACAAAGGAGCCTTACGCCCCTTTGTCATTCAAATGTTGGATTTAGTAATTTGCCAGACCCGCTTTATGCAGCATCTGTACCCCGATGTACAGAAGCAGCTGTCCGCCGCAGTTGACTCCCTGTGCGATCCAGTTCATGGACGCCTTGTCGAAGCTCTTGGAAGAGAGATATCCCATGCCCAGGCACAAGAAGAACGATACGATGAAGCACACCAGCGCGCCGCGTTTTTTGAGTTTATTCGCGACATAGCACAGTCCCGCGTCCATCGCGCCGAGCCCCACGATCATGATGCCGACTAACGCCATGGTCGGAAGGAAGGCGTAGGTTTTTCCCTTCGGGTTCAGCACCGCGAGGATCAAACCGATGCCCGCCAGTAAGAACCCAAACGCCTGGTTGGAGAAAAACTGGTTGGACATCCAGATAAAGTCACCGGCATGCAGCGCATACAGCAGTTTGTAGGTAGCCTTCAGGAAACCCGCGCAGAACACCAGTCCCGCTCCTACGATAAACAGAATTCCCGCAGCGCCTTTCAAACGGTTTTTCAGATCCTTGATGAGAACAAGCGCCGCCAGAAGAAACAACACGACGGGGATGTAATCCACCAAGGCCATCGGTACACTGAACTCTTTCATCAGTCTCTGTACACTTTCATGGAATGATACTGTTTCGTGAACGGGAACAATAACGGAACGGTATCGGAGTATTTCTGGTATTCCGGATCCAGACCGTAGGTCTTTTCATGACGCAGTTCCAGTCTCGAAGCGGAATTGTACATAACGTACGTGATTAAGCATAACGCGATGATGACGATGATCCACTGTTTGCCCTGCACCGCACCGATGCCGGAAACAGTCACGCCGACCCAGAACATGACTTCCGAGAA
>CACZNO010000052.1 GCA_902782505.1 uncultured Erysipelotrichaceae bacterium
GGAGGATTTCTCCTTCTCTCTGGTATGGAACACCTACGGCATCAGTTCGTATGATTCGCAGACCGGCATTCTGATCAAGGAAAACGACATTGATTTTGTCGACGCATACACGACGGAAATGCATTTTGACCGGGAGACTCTCTTTGCGGTATACAATTCCATCGCCGGACTCGATTGGGCGTATTATCCGGAAGAATACGACCCGAATCCCCGCATAAAACAGGAACCTCCGGTCAGTTTTGTGCTGACCATGCGGACCGGGAATACCGTCAAAACCATCAAAGCCGTCAATATCACGGAAGAGAAAGACGGAGCCGATGAACACGGAATAGATTTCCTGACGGTCTGCCGCAGCGTCGCTAACCAGATCATGGATACGGAAGAATGGAAGTCCCTGCCTCCGTATGCACATCTTTTCGAATAAACCGCTGATTTTTTGGATTGTAACGGAGAAAACAGTTTGTTATAATACTTAAGCATATAAACGAAAGAAGGTAGTACCCGCTATGTTAGACGCAATCCTGATGATTGTATCCGTTCTCATTATTCTGCTGACCTTATTACAGGGAGGAAAATCCCAGGGTATGTCCGGCGCTTTCACCGGCGGCGGTTCCCTGAACTTATTCACCAACGTGAAAGAACGCGGTCCTGAGAAAATCATGTCTTATGTGACGCTCGGATTGGGAATTCTGTTCTTCATCCTGGTGATCCTCGAAAACATTCTGTAATCGAAAAGGTCCCTGCGACCTTTTCTTTTGTCCGGAAACGGAGGTGTCGAAATGAAAGAAAAAATCCTGCAGGTTCTCGACGCATCGGAAGAACCGCTGTCTGTATCCAAAATTGAATCCCGTTTATCCATCCGCACCGCGAAACAGTTTTCCTTAATGATCAAGGCTTTGAACAAGCTGGAAACCGAAGGACGCATTGAACGGATCGATGAACGGTATTACCGTTTGAAAGATGAACCGAAAGTACCTTCCGCGGAAGGTGTTTTGCGCATGACCAAAGCCGGCAACGGTTTTCTGGACCTCGAGAACGAATCGGTGTTCATCCCGTTCGGAAGCACCGGCGACGCGATGGACGGCGATACCGTCCGGGTCGGATTCTATTACGGAACCCCGGTCGTGGACGAAGTGCTGGTCCGCGCGCATACCTACATTTCGGGCACTTTGTGCAAAAAACGCAAATCGCTGGTCTTACGGCCGGATGATCCGAAAATCCCCGAAGACATTCATATCGTGAACGCTTCCGCGTTTATGAAAAACGAAGGCCTCAAGGCTTCCGTGAAGATCCTGTCCTACAAATACCCGATGGAAGGAAAAATCGAACGCATCCTGGGCAAGCCCGAAGAACTCAAGACCGAGGTCTACGCGATTCTGGCAGACCATGAAGTCTTCCCGGAATATCCTGCGGACGCGCTGGAAGAAGCCGCCGCGATCCCTTATGAGATTCCTGAAGAGGAGTACCGCGGAAGAACCGATCTTACCGGCATTCCCCATATTACGATCGACGGGGACGACGCGAAGGATTTCGATGACGCGGTCGCGCTGATCAAGGAAGACAACGGGCATACCCGCCTCTACGTTTCCATCGCGGACGTAGCGCATTATGTGCCGTTTGGAAAGCCGATCGACAACGAAGCGTACCGGCGCGGCACATCGGTCTACGCCGCGGATATGGCGGTGCCGATGTTACCGGAGAAACTGTCCGCGGACATCTGTTCCCTGCGTCCGGGCGTAACGCGGTTAACGGTCACGGCGGAAATGGAAACCGACGCGGAAGGCAACGTTCTGCAGTCTTCCGTATATCCTTCGTACATCCGTTCCGCGAAGCGTATGACTTACCGCAAGACCAATCTTCTTCTGGAAAACGAAGAGAAAACCCTGGCGGAATACAAGGAACTGGCGCCGATGATCTTCGCCATGCGCGATCTTTCGGTGAAGGTCCGTGAAAAGCGCACGGAAAACGGTGCGATCGATTTCGCGGTTCCGGAACCGGAATTCGAAATCAACGAAGCCGGCGACGTTCTTTCCGTATCTCCGCGAAAGCGCGGGGAAGCGGAGATGCTGATTGAGGATTTCATGATCCTGGCGAATACGACTGTCGCCCATCTTCTGATAGAAAAGAAAATCCCGGGCATCTACCGGGTGCACGATAAACCGTCCAAAAAGCGCATGACCGATCTGGTACATCTTCTGTCGGTCTTCGGCTATAAATGGAAAGGCGGCACGGATGTCCTGGTGCCCAAACAGTTCGCCGATCTGTTGGCTTCCGCGAAGGACGATCCGTCTTTCCCGGTGATTGCGGCGATGACTTTACGCACCATGGCGAAGGCGAAATACAGCGACGAATGCGCGGGACATTTCGGACTGGCATTGGAGGAATACGTTCACTTCACCTCCCCGATCCGCCGGTATCCGGACTTATTCGTACACCGGATGCTGCACAAGTATCTCTTTGAAAACCGCCGTAAAGGCGAAAACAACGACCGTATCTTCGCTGAAAAAGCCGCGGACCAGAGTTCCCTCAAGGAACGCGGCGCCCAGGAAGCCGAATTCGCAGTCAACGATTACCTGTTTGCCAAATACATGAGCCATCACATCGGCGAAGAGTTCACCGGTACGATTTCCCATGTCTCAGGACGCGGGCTGTTCGTACGGCTGCCCGATACGGTGGAAGGATTGGTGCCGGTGGAGTCGATGGCGGACGATTATTACACCTTCAGTCCCTCTCATTACAGCTTAATCGGCAACGAAACCGGAAAAACCTATTCCATCGGAGAGGAAGTTTCGGTAAGATGTATGAGTGCCGACCCGTATGAACCGTCGGTACGGTTCGCCTTGATTTCGAACAAGGCCAGACGAAAGGAGTCCCAAAATGCCCAAAGAAAACGCCGGTCAAAAGATTATCGCCGTTAACCGGAAAGCCCGCCACGATTATTTCCTGGAGGAGTTTTATGAAGCCGGCATCGAATTAATGGGCACGGAGATCAAGTCGATCCGCAAGGGGCAGGTCAATCTGCGCGATTCCTACATCGATATCAAACAAGGCGAAGCCTACGTCGTCGGAATGCACATCAGCCGCTACAAGGAAGGCAACATCTTCAATCACGAGGAAACCCGCGACCGCCGTCTTCTCTTGCACAAAAAGGAGATCCGAAAGCTTGACGCCTCGGTGCGCATCAAGGGATATACCCTGGTACCGACCAAGATTTACCTGACGCGGGGTATCTGTAAGATGGAAATCGCGCTGGCCAAAGGAAAAGATCTGCACGATAAGCGCGAGTCTTCCAAGAAGAAGGAAGCCCTGCGGGAAATTGAAAAAGCGGAAAAGAACCGCTTCTAGAAGGAGACACTATGGTTATCATTGAAATGGAAAACGGAAAAACGATCGAAATTGAACTGGATGAAAAAGCCGCGCCGATCACGGCCGCCAACTTCAAAAAACTGGTACAGGAAGGTTTCTATGACGGTTTGACCTTCCATCGCGTCATCCCGGGATTCATGATCCAGGGCGGCGATCCGTTAGGCACCGGCATGGGCGGTTCCAAAGATAAAATCAAGGGTGAATTCCGTTCCAACGGGTGGGATAATCCCATCAAGCACGTACGCGGCGTCATCTCGATGGCACGCTCGATGTACCCGGATTCCGCCTCGAGCCAGTTCTTCATCATGCACCGCACTTCCCCGCATCTGGACGGCGACTACGCGGCCTTCGGTCATGTGGTAAAAGGCATGGAGACAGTGGATGAAATCGCGTCGGTACGCACCGATTACCGCGATAAGCCGCTTACCCCGGTACGCATGAAGAAAGTCACCTGGGTGGATTAAGCGCAATAAAAACGACAGATTCACTTCTGCCGTTCGAAAATCTGATTCAATTCCTCCGGATGGTTCGCAAAGCGGATCATCCGGTGTTTTGTTTCGGGAAGGAAGTTCTCCTCCGTCATTTCCCGGAAAAACTGCCGCAGCGTCTCGTAGTACCCGTTGACGTTCATAAACGCGTACGGTTTCGCGATCCGGTCCAGTTGGTTCAGTGAGATCACCTCGACGATTTCCTCCAGGGTTCCGATACCGCCGGGAAGTGCGACAAACGCGTCGCCGTATTCGATCATCTTCGTCTTACGCACCGCCATCGTATCCACCCAGATCAGTTCGGTCAGTCCCTTGTGGACAACGCCGGCAGGTTCAAAAAACCGCGGACAGATTCCGATGACTTTTCCGCTGTGTTCCAAAACGGAATCCGCCAGTACGCCCATAAGACCGAACGCTCCGCCTCCGTATACCAGAGTGTGTCCGTTTTCCGCGATCCATCGGCCGAGTTCCTTCGCAGTCTTTTCATAATCCGGATCGGCTCCCTTATTCGCGCCGCAATATACCGTGATACGCATAATCTCACCTCATTTGACTCTATTATACGCGATTTGACGGTTCGGATGTGATGATGCGGGGAAGATTTGTTATAGTTATAGTAAGTATCCCGGTAAAACGAGGAAGGAGGTTTTCGTCATGAAAAAGATCTGGCTCTCTCTGTTCGCGATGATTCTGGCGCTGTCCATGATGACGGTGTCCGGAAAAGCCGCGGATGAAATCTACGACATCTCCTTAAACGGATCATCCATCAAACCGGCCGACGGAAAGGCGGAGCCCGACTGTGTGTTCAAGGAGACGGGTTCAAAAAACTACTCCATCGGATCCCAGAACTGGACCAACGCCAAGACCGGCAGTCCTATCGAAACCTTCGAAAAGAACATGATTGCGGAATACACATTAGTTCTGACGGCGCAAAACGGTTATGTCTTCGCGGATCACTGTACCGTGGAAATCACCGGGATCGCCTGGAACTATTGCGAAGCCGCTCCGTTTGAAGGCGGGAAGTATATCAAGTTCACCGGGACCTATACCGTCCCCGATCCGGAAAAATACTGGAACATCTCCGTCAAGCTGTCCCCTGAGGAGGGCGGCACCGTAAACGGAAACACCAAGATCCAGGACGGCAGCTATCTGGAACTGACCGCGAAACCCCATGCCGGATGGACTTTTTCGCACTGGATGAGCGAAGGATATACCCTGTCCTATGACAACCCGTTTGTCTTCCTGCCGAAATCTGATATGAACCTGGAAGCGGTCTTCACCAAGAACTCCGGGGGCAAGGTGCATATCATTGCGGAAAAACAACCCGCGGAAGGCGGTTCCCTTTCCGTTAGCCAAATCGATTGCGATCTGAACTCGGCGCAAACCATCGAAGCCACGGCGGCTTACGGCTATCATTTTGTCAACTGGACGGAAAACGGTGCGGAAGTCAGCAAGAACCCCCTCCTTTCGTTCACCGCGGACAAAGATCACCGTTTCACGGCGCATTTTGCGAAAAATACGTACACCCTGACCTTTGAATGCACCAAAGGCGGCGTCACTTCCCTCACCGAGAAGACCGCGGAATACAATTCCGAAATTCTCGTGGAAGCCTACGCGGACAAAGGATATCACTTCGCGTACTGGGCGGAAGGCGACACCAGAATCGGCAC